>JAPLDO010000209.1 GCA_026391715.1 Bacteroidota bacterium | reverse complement strand
GTGAAGAATCTGCTTGATTTCCACAAACCATTCGCGGAACATATTGTCGGCAACGAGTATCAGTGAATCATTCAGATAAACATTGGCATAAGTGTCGAGCCCTTTACAAACCAAACCGATATGACGCCACGCAAACTTTTCCTCAGCATAGTTGAAGGTTTTCATATATTCCCATCCAACTTCCCCAATCCATTGCAGTTTCGATTCATTATCCCTCAGATAGGGATCCGGAATTACCTTGTTCCGCATCAGGTCGAGATGAACAACCCCGGGAACCTTCGCGGGCATCCATTCTTTTGAGCCAGCTCGGCGAAACTTCCAATTACCGTTGAGATCGACAATATTTAGTTCCTGACCAAAACCGCAGTTGGAAGAAAAAACAGTCACGAAAAAGCAAATTCTAATGATTTTTGACAACATATTCACTGTGTTTATGGCTACAAAATTACCATTTTCCGGTGTTTCATTTTTCTTCTATAATGATTTCGTGGCAGAATTGCTGTTTTATAACCATTTTGATTAATTTCGCCAGAGTATTAACGCCTGCTCCTGGTTTGGATGGAGATTGGAAATATCAACAAAATAATAACCACCGATGGACTTCAACGATTTAAAAAATCAATTTTATACTCTTTATGGCAGCGCCAACGAAACTCCCCGAATGTTTTTCGCCCCCGGCAGGGTCAACCTCATTGGCGAGCATACCGATTACAACGGAGGCTTTGTTCTTCCATGCGCTTTGCAATACGGTACATACCTGCTTATCCGTCCTAATCAGGAATACGAAATCAGGTTGGCGTCAACCAACATGACCTTCCGGGCAGATTTTCCGGTTAGCGAGATTCCACAGAAAATAGCAGGGGAATGGACAAACTATCCGATGGGTATTTTCGATCAATTTCTTCAGATGAAGATTCCACTTTCCGGGTTCGATATGCTTTTTTCGGGCGATATTCCAAACAGCGCCGGACTGTCATCCTCGGCTTCCATTGAAATGGTTACGGCTTACGCGCTTACAGTGATGTTGAATACCACCCGGATGGAAATGATTGACCTTATCAACATGTCGAAACGCGCTGAAAATGAATTTGTAGGACTGAACTGCGGCATTATGGATATGTTCGCCGTGGGAATGGGAAAGAAGGATTACGCCATCTTTCTAAATTGCAATACCCTCGAATATAAGAAAGTTTCGTTTGTTCTCAATGGTTTCAAGTTGATCATCATAAATACCAACAGGAAACGCGGGCTGGCTGATTCAAAATATAACGAAAGGGTTGCCGAATGTCAGCTTGCGGTTAATTACCTTAACCAATTAGCGCCAATCTCAAAACTTAGTGAAATCAGTTTCATGCAGTTTTATAAGATTCAGGAACAAATTCCCGATGAATTGATACGACGCCGGGCGCGTCATGTTATTTCGGAAAACCAGCGTGTTCTCAATGCCGTATCGGCGCTTCTGAAAGGCGACATACTTCAGTTTGGCGCATTGATGAACGCCTCGCATGAATCGTTGCGGGATAACTATGAAGTTACCGGTTTTGAACTCGATAATCTTGTTGAGGAGGCTCAGAAAATCAATGGCGTAATTGGCGCCCGAATGACCGGAGCAGGCTTTGGCGGCTGCACTGTAAATATTGTCAGAGATAATGCGGTTGACGCCTTTATTGAGCAGGTTGGACGGGAATATCACGCAAAAACCGGATTGATAGCCGATTTTTATATTGGTGAACCGTCGGATGGAGTGAGGGAGATTACGTAGGACGAAGGACGAAGGACGAGGGATGAGGGACGAGGGACGAAGGACGAGATTTGGTAAATAAATAGTTTTCGGAATTTTGACTTAATAATTTGAAAAATGGGACACAAGAAAGAAAAACCAAAAGAAACGGAAAAGGTAAAAGAGAAAAAGGAGAAGTCGAAAAAGAGCGAGGCTCCTGTTCTGAGTTCAAAACCATCTGATCCGGAAGATGAAGGCAAAAACAAACTTCCATCTCATGTGTATGAAGAAGAACTGGCGAAACTACAGATTGATCTGGTAAAACTCCAGGAATGGATTAAATACAAGGGGTTGCGGGTAGTAGTCTTATTCGAGGGCAGGGATGCAGCAGGTAAAGGCGGCTCTATAAAAAGGATTACTGAAACCCTCAATCCCCGTGTTTGCCGGGTGGTAGCTCTTGGCATTCCAACTGAAAAGGAAAAAACCCAATGGTATTTTCAGCGTTATGTATCGCATCTGCCGGCAGCGGGTGAAATGGTTCTTTTCGATCGCAGTTGGTACAATCGGGCAGGTGTTGAACGAGTCATGGGTTTTTGTACCGATACTGAATACTGGGATTTTTTACGGTCATGTCCCAATTTTGAAACCATGCTTATCAGATCAGGTATCATCCTGATCAAATATTGGTTCTCCGTAAGCGATACTGAGCAGGAACGCCGGTTCGTTCAGCGGATTGACGATCCCACGCGCCGATGGAAAATAAGTCCGATGGATGTTGAGTCCCGGACAAAATGGGTGGATTATTCAAAAGCCAAGGATGATATGTTCGCTTATACCGACACTAAACAGTCGCCCTGGTATGTAGTAGAAGCCGATGACAAGCGGCGGGCGCGGCTCAATTGCATTAGTCACCTGTTGAGCATGATTCCTTATGAAGATGTGCCTCGCGATGCGATTGTTCTGCCTCCGTTGGAGCGCGACAAATCTTATGTTCGACCGCCAATGTCGGAGCAGGCGTTTGTACCTAACCGATATTAAGAAAAACTGCCATCTTTACTTAAAGGCAGAAAACCGGTAAATAGTAGTCTCAGAGTACTTTTCTCCGGGCTTTAAGATAGTATTCGGGAAGGAGGGCTGGTTCGGTGAATCGGGGAAGCGTTGTGTTTCAAGACATAAACCGTAATGTTTTCCATATATTTTTCCTCCTTTCCCTTTGATGGTTCCATCGAGGAAATTTCCGGAATAGAACTGTATGCCAGGCTGAGTCGTTAGAATCTCGATCTGTCTCCCGGTTCGGGGATCAAGTAGTTGCGCCGCCATGGCAAGTTTCCCTGCATCTTTTTTCAAAACATAATTATGGTCATAGCCCCCTTTGACTTTCCTTATTCGGGAACCGATTTGTTGCGAGTTATTGAAATCCATTGGCGTTCCGCTAACTGATGGTGAAGCTCCGGTAGGAATCAGTTCGCCATTCACTTCGGTAAAATTATTTGCATAAAGGGTGAGATGATGTCCCAAAATGTTTGTATCTGCCTCGCTAAGGTTGAAATAAGTATGATTACATAGGTTAACCGGCGTCGGTTTGTCTGTTTCAGCTTCAATAAGCATTGTCAGGTTGTTGTGAATGTCGAGGGTATATGTTACTTTCACCTTCAAATTGCCGGGATAACCTTCCTCGCCATCTTTACTAAGGTATGTAAGCACAAGCTCTGTTTTCAGTGAATCACTATGTTCCTGGGCATCCCATACTACCTTGTCAAATCCCTTTATACCGCCATGAAGACTGTTTTTTCCATTGTTGATGGCAAGCTGATACACCTTACCATTTAAAGTAAATTTCCCTTTTGCAATCCGGTTTGCATACCGTCCAACGATGGCGCCAAAATATGGATTGTTGGCAATGTACTGTTCAAGGCTGTCGTAACCAAGAACAATGTCTCCCATCTTATCATTTTTATCAGGAACCATTATGGATGTAATTATTCCACCGTAATTAGTTATGCTAACCTGAGCGCCATTTTTATTATCAAGTGTGTAAAGGAAGACCTCTTTCTGATCAGCCATTCCGAAATGTTTTTTTGTTATCATGGGATTTTCGTTTTTAACAGAACTTTCAAAATCTGATGAAATTTTAACATTGATATTATCTGGTTTATTTTCATGTATATTTACCTGACATGCCGAGCCGCCAAACAAGATGGCAACTGAAAATAGAATGATTAATTTGCGTAACATAAGACTTTTATTTGATGAGGGTACAAACCTATACAAATAGAGGCAGAAATGCAATTTTTTTTCAAGGCAACAGATGGCGGATGGCGGTTTTTCTATCTGACGAAAAGTAAGTAATTTTGAAACGGCAATCTCCTGTTAATCAAAATCATTTCACCATGTATCTGAATAAGTCTTTCCGTTCCATAATCCTGGCGCTTTTTCTTATCAATCCATTGATTGGATTCTCCCAGGTTCAAACCGCATTATCTGAACCTCTAAAAGTTGTGGATGAACTTTTTGACTTCAACACATGGTTTAACCCCAAAACACTGAGGATTGATTACCTGCTGGCAGGCGATTCATCATCCGAAACCGCGTATTTCGTCCAGATGAAAGAGGAGCCAAATTACGGTGGTCCGTTGAAAAATCTTATCGATCCATTTGGCTACGGAACCTATCGCTACCAGGCTTTTGATTCATTATCGGGGAAAGCGCTCTTTTCGCGGGGATTCAGTAGCCTTTTTCAGGAGTGGAAAGGTACGGAAGAGGCAAAGAAAATGAAACGCGCCTATCCGATGACTGCCGTTTTGCCTTTTCCGAAAAACACCATCAGATTCGTTATTGAAAAACGTTCATTTGCCACAAATGAGTTTGAAAAGCTGTTTGAACGTTACATCAATCCAATGGATTATTTCATCGTCAATGAAAATATTCCTACGGTGAAATACACAAAAATTAAAGATACGGGCAGTCCTTCAAACCATGTTGATGTTGCGTTTATTGCCGAAGGTTATACAACCCTTGAAATGGATAAATTCATTGCCGACGCAACGAGGATGGCTGAATATTTTATGACTATTACGCCATACAACGAATTTGTTAACCGGTTTAATTTTTATGCCATTGAAGCGCCGTCATCTGAATCCGGGGTTACTATTCCAGGCAAGGATATTTATGTAAATACTAATATACACAGCAGTTTCTACACATTCGACATGGATCGTTATCTGACTACATCCGATACCCGCGCAATGTATGACCTGGCTTCGGCGGTACCTTATGATATGGTTTTTATACTTGTGAACAGCAAACGGTATGGCGGCGGCGGGTTCTATAATCATTATGGCGAAAGTACCGTAGATCACCAGTTATCTGAAATTGTAGCGCTTCACGAATTTGGTCATCAGTTTGCAGGACTTGCCGATGAATACTATACTTCGGAGGTTACATATTCCGATTACTACAATCTGAAATTTGAACCGTGGGAACCAAATATCACTACCAACGTAAACTTCAATGCGAAATGGAGAGATATGTTAACGCCCGGAACGCCGATACCAACGCCGCGTGAAGATAAAAACAAACGAACGACCGGTATGTTTGAAGGCGGCGGGTATGTTGCAAAGGGAATTTTCAGTCCGGCGATGGATTGCCGGATGAAATCAAACGAAGCCCCAGCTTTCTGTCCGGTATGTCAGGAGGCGATTAGGAAGATGATTAGATTCTATACTGAGTAATTTTATTGCCGGTGGATTATTTCTCGCAAATTAGCGCGGATTTCTGCAAAGATTAACGCAGGTTAAATGAATACCCGGCAGATATTCCATACGACATACTTCTTCCGATTACGAAAGGATCTTCGAGTACATCGCTTAATCCATAATGGTATGTCAGTTTAACAATTACATCTCCCGGTCCAAGTTTATAAGAGCAACCTCCTTCGGCAACCCAGCTAAGGTCAACTTCGTTGAATCGTGAAAAAGGCATAAAAAACCTGTGATATGATCCCGAAAACAGAGCGCCGCCATTAGGAGTGCCTATTGCGAAATCAGCTTGCGTACCGGTGGCAAACTGAAATCCGAACCTGCTGTTCTTCAGGCGGAATTTGTAACCAACCAGTACCGACAATCCAAGGTAATGCTGCTGCGCCGATGTATACCAGATGTAACCGTCGGTATCGGTATAGTCAACCTCTTTCAGCCCTTTTCTGCTGTAATGAAATCCGGTTGAAAGAAAGAACTTTTTGCCAAGTTCAATATTTGCTGATAAAGCTGCATGAAATGATCCGACGTTCTGAAACAATTTCATGGAATCGAGGAGGAAGTCTGTTCGTCCAATCGAAGGATATTCGGCAATGCTGGTGTAAGTCCCGAGGAAACCAGCTTCAATGCTGATTGAATTTTGCGCCGGCGACTGACAGGCTAACCAACCGAGAATAATGATAAGGAATGTCGTTTTCATTTTAGAATTTGTTATTGCCGGATTGTCGTATCAATCCTGAACCGGTATTTAACATATTTCTCCTGGCGTCGGGCTTTAAATTCCAAGTGTAAAAAAGAATGTAGCGCCTTTTCCAGGTTCTGATTCTGCCCATATCCTGCCGCCATGACGTTCAATTATTCTTTTCACGGTTGCAAGTCCAATACCGGTTCCCTGAAATTCCTGATTGGTGTGAAGCCTTTGAAATGGATTAAAGAGCTTATCTGCTTTCGCCATATCAAACCCTGCGCCATTGTCTCTGACAAAAAAAACTGTTTCCCTTCCTGAAATCATTTTATCGAAGATAATTACGGGATGATCATTTTTTCCAGAATATTTGAGAGCATTGCCCAGCAAATTATCAAGAACAACATTCATAAGACTCGGGTCAGCCTGGGAAAGAAGTCCTCTTTGAATTTGTATATCTGCCTTCAAATCTTTTTCCCTGGCTTTAATTTCGTCCACCAGCTTGTCAGCCATTTCAGTGAGATTAACATATTCAGGTGTAACTACAGTCCTGCCTGAGCGTGAAAACTTCAATAGATCGTCAATTAGTTTTGCCATTGAAAAGGCAGAATGAAGCATTCGTTCAAGGTATTCATTTCCCTCTTCGTCGAGTTTGTCCCCATAATCCGCCTGTAGCAACTGTGTATAACCGGCAACCACGTTGAGAGGCGAGCGCAGATCGTGTGAAACTGTATAGGAAAAAGCTTCAAGTTCCTGGTTTGCGGCAAGCAGGTTTTCGTTGGAAGCTTCAAGTTCAACTTGCGTTGAAATCAGTTGATCATTTCGTTGAATTGCAGCTTCATAAACAGAAAGCAGTAAATCCAGTATCTGTTTTTTTTCAGAATTTATTGCATATTTATTACCGCGGAAAACGATTTCGATAACCATTTCGGCGGATCCAGCTTTTCGCAATTCGCGATTTGCAAGGAGGTACTGAATCCTTGAGAGCAGATATTGCTCTTCATAAGGTTTAGTGATAAAATTATCGGCGCCAGCCTGTAATCCCTTAATGATGTCGAGCGGATCGCGGAGTGAGGTTAAGAGAATGACCGGGATTTCTTTGAGTATATGATGGTTTTTCAGTTTTGTGCAAAATTCATACCCACTCATCCCCGGCATTACAATATCGCTGATAATTAACACAGGCGGGTCGGCAATGGCTGCATAAAAGGCTTCATCTGCAGTCGAAAACAAAATATTCCTGATACTATTCTGATCAAGAAAGTTTTTCAGTTTTTTTGCCTGGACCATTGAGTCCTCAACGGCCATAACGTAACCGCTATTTAAAGTCATCTGAAAGGTTGGATACATATAAAATAGTGTTAAATGGTAAATAATCTGGTGATTTCAATTACAATTTCCTCTGGAGACTGAACCTTTGCCGCCCCGCCAAGCCTTATGGCTTCTCCTGGCATACCATGCACCAATGAGGTTTCCGAATCCTGCGCAATAGTTAAAGCGCCTGCATCGCGTAATTTTTTTAGTTCAGTAGCTCCATCGGCGCCCATACCTGAAAGTAGTATCGCTACTGCCTTGTTTCCATAAAAAGTCAAAATGTCCCGGAAAAGAAAACTCACCGCCGGTCGAAGACCTTTTTCAGGCGGATTTTTCGATAGCCCAATTGCCCCCTGACGCATCAAACCGAGGTGATTATCGCCCGGAGGCAGGTAGCCATGTCCGGGAAGCATAGTCTCATTGTTTCGGGCAATATGGATTGGAATATTTGAAACCGAATTAAGCCAGTCGCAATACCCCTCGGCAAAATTTTTATCAATATGTTGAACGAGCATTAGCGGAACGCCAAGCGATTCAGGTATATCCTTTAGGATTGCATGAATTGCCTGAGGACCTCCCGCTGACGCCCCGATTGCAATAATTTCATAATTTTCAGACTTACTTCCCCTTGAAAATGTTTTGTCATCAGAAATAATCGTCTGGCTGGGCAAATATGCAGCGACTGAGCCATTATACCGTGATTTGGTCCGAACTTTCAGAGCGGAAACTTTTATTTCGGAAAGCATTTTGAGCGTATTACGGTAATTCCGGGCGGTTATTGCAAACTGGGAATGACCCGGACCATAAGGTCGCGGAAGAATAGTCAATGCCCCCGCTTCCAGAATTTTGAATGACATCTGAACTTCTGAAGTGTTATAAAAGCTACTGACAATAGCAATAGGCACGGGTGTTTGCTGCATTATAATGGTTGTTGCCTCCACGCCATCCATCACAGGCATATAAATATCCATGCTTACCACGTCGGGCTTGTTTATTGCAATGAAATCAATAGCCTGTCGCCCGTTTTCAACTATTCCGATTACCTCAAAGCGAGGATCTTCAGCAAGCAACCCTTTCAGCAAACCCTGTCCTACAAGGGTATCTTCTACAATAAGTACGCGAATTTTGTTCAGCGCCATCAGATGAGTCTTTTAATTGTTTCAATCAAATTACTCTGTTCAAAACTCCCTTTAACAATATAGGCATTGGCTCCCGATTCCATCCCGCGCTGGCGGTCTTCATGCGAATCGAGAGCGGTAACGAGAATTACCGGAAGTTCGGTAAAACGCTTGTCGCCTCTAATTCTTGCAGTCAGATCAAAGCCGCTCATCCGAGGCATTTCAACATCAGAAACAACGAGATCGAATGATTCTTCCGATAAAAACTGGAAAGCTTCCATTCCGTCAACCGCAGTTTTCACTTTGTATCCGACTGATTCGATAATATTTCTAAGCAAAGAACGAAGCGTTATAGAGTCTTCGGCAACCAGAATGCTTTTCTGCCGGCGATCTGCATTATCGTCACCCAACACAGAATCAGATAACAATTGGGCGCCCGAAGTTCGTGAAGCTGATTCCATGATTTCCTGGATATTCACAATTGGAATTACACTTCCATTACCAAGTACAATTGCGCCTGAAATGTTTCGCACATGAACAAGCTGTGGACCCAAAGTTTTGACGGTTCCCTCCTGTTCGCCAAATACCTCGTCAACAATAAATGCGATTCGCTTTTGCGCCAGCGATAAGATTATCATGGGCAGCGAAATGGTTTCATCTTGTTTTATTTTCCTTGCAGCAATACCGAGTACATCGCCCAGATGTACCATTGCAATAGTTTCGCCATTGAGTGTAATGTACTGCTTAGATTCAACTGTTCGAATCTCTTTAATCGGAACCCGCAAAGCGCGGTCAACCGCCGAAGTTGGTATAACAAACATTTGCGAAAAAGCCCTCACAAGGATTCCGCGGAATGTGGCAAGCGTTACAGGCAGCGTTATGGTAAATGCAGCTCCCTTGCCCTGAACTGAATCAATAGCAATATTTCCGCCCAGTTTCGAAACTTTATCGGCAACAATCGCCATGCCCAATCCACGTCCTGAAATATCGGTAATGAACGGACTTGTGGAAATTCCTGATTTGAAAATTAAGCCATTAGTCTCATGATCGCTCATTTTATTAATACTCTCGCCGGTGACAACGCCCATTTTTATCGCTGCGTGAATCAACTTATCCCGGTCAATTCCGGCGCCATCGTCTCTGATGGTTAGTTCAATCTGATTTCCTGATTCCTGCCTGATAGTGATGCCAAGTAATCCAACCGGGTTTTTGCCACGCTGCTCGCGAACGCTTTTAGTCTCAATTCCATGATCAATGCAATTGCGAATAAGATGAATTATCGGGTCTTTTAACTCTTCAAGAATCCGCCGATCAATTTCGATTTCACCTCCCTGAATAACTACGGTAATCTCTTTATCGAACTCTTTTCCAAGATCCCTGACAATTTTCGGCACAATTTCAAGAAGTGTGGAAAAAGGATAGAGCAGCGTGGTTTTGATATCGAGTAGCAAATCGTCAATCATCCGGGACATAGAACGATTGAATCTTTTGAGATCTCTTACCAACGTTATCTGGTCGCGATGATTTCGCTTGTTTAATTCCTTGATATAGTGGCTCAACGTTGATTTCAAAGAGATAAATTCTTCGGCTTCCAGAAGAAGTTTTCCAAGTTTGGCGGTGGATATTCTTACTGTATCTTTTACACGTTGAACATCAGCCGATACTGGGGTTTCGAGAGAAACGGCGGGGCTAACGTCCTTTTTATTTTCAATGACAAAAATTTCCTCTTCTATCGTGGGCGGAGAAACAACCAACTCCTGCCTTCCTCCCGCTGGTTCAGCCGATGGAGGAGGCGGTGCGGCGAAGGTCATTTTTGGCAAACCCGTATTGCTGCGCTGAACGCTGTCGAGGCGTTTCATAAGTTGTGAAAGAGTATTAGCGCTTACGCTTTTTTCGGGCTTGTCAATCTCTGTCAGAAGCACATTCAGAGTATCAACAGCCTTGTAAATCGCATCAAACACAAGAGGGGCAAGTTCAAGCGAACCCTGTTTGACTGCATGAAAAACATTTTCCATACTCTGGCAAAGACGCTCAATTTCAATCAGATTTACAGCGCGGGCAGCGCCTTTCAATGAATGAATTTCCCTGAAGGTGGTTTCAATCAACTGCTGGGAAACCGGAGTGGGAGGAACTTTTTCGAGTTCAAGCAATCCGTTGATGATGGATTGATGATGCTCCGATGCTTCAACTTTAAAGTCGGCAAGCAACTCCTGAAGAAATGCTTCCTGTTTTTTATCCATAGTTGTTTTACAGATTGAACTTTTCAACAACTCTTTTCAGATTCTGTCCCAATTCATTAAGGTTATGGGCGGCAATCTGGGTTTGCCTGGTTCCAGTTGCATTTTGCTCGCTGGCTTGTTTTATATTTTCCATTGCCGGAACGATCTGATCCATTGCCGCCATTTGCTGTTGACTTGAATTTGAAATCTGGATTACCGATTGAGCTGCCTCATCAACGCTTTCAGCGAGGATTTCAATAATCTGCCCGCTTTGCGCAGCCAGTTTATTTCCGTTTTCAACTGCTTTTGAACCCTGCTCAGTGGCAATTACTGCCTGATTGACCGCTTTTTGAATATCATTTAAAATTTCTTTTACCTGGGCTGTTGCCTGCTTTGATTGTTCTGAAAGGCTTCGGATTTCCTGAGCAACTACGGCAAATCCACGTCCGTGCTCGCCAGCCTTTGCCGCTTCTATTGCTGCATTTACCGCCAGTAAATTCGACTGGTCGGCAATATCGTTGACGCTTGAAGTTATTTCGCCGATTGAACGGTTCTGCTCCGATAGTTTTACGACACTTTCGGCAATCATATTCATTTGCTGGTTTATGCGTTTCATGCCTTCGATGGTTTGCTGTACGCTTTCTTTGCCATTTTCGGCAGCGCCAGCAGCGCGGTTTGAAATTTCGAGAACAGTTTGCGCCCGTTGTGTTGCCAGCAGAGCAGTTTGCCTGATCTCTTCAATTGTTGTGGTAGTTTCAGAAACTGCGGTTGCAGTTTCGGTTGCTCCGGTAGAAACTTCGGTAACGGTTGTAAGAATTTCAGCAGCCGAAGTGCCAAGTATATTAACTCCATTTCTGATCTCAAGCGAAATCTTACGAAGCATACTTAATATCCATACAGTAATAATAATGGTAAGTATGATCATTCCTGTTCCCATAACTACAAGTGAAATGTTCTCAAATCTGCTAACTGATGCAGCTTTCGCCATATTTAAAGCCCTGTGGTTATCCTGTGCGTTTTGCAGGGCATAAATATGACTTCTCGTTTCTTCCCATAAAGGATTTTGTGTCGCCTCCTCAAAGGCAATTGCCTCTTCAGTTTTTCCGGCTTTTATCTTTTCTATTTCTATCTTTCTGTTATCGCCATATTTATTTATCAACGCTTCCATTTCTTTGAACCGTGCGATATCTTCAGGAAAAGATTGAATTTGCATGGTAATTTCTTGCATAAACTTTAAAGTGGAATCAGCCTTCTCATTAATTAACTTTTCCAGTTCTTTCAATTTATTTCCATCTTTATTTACAATCATTTGCAGAATAAGCGTTCGCATACGGTTTTCGTCAGATCGTATTGAAATCAGTCTTTGCGTGATTTCATACGAAGATATTATTTCCGTCTCGGTTGCTGAAAGGTTGGTCATGTTGTAATATGAGACCGTTACAAGAGCTATAATTCCTATTAAAATTAAGCCGAAGCCTGAAAATAGTTTTGCACGGGTGCTTAACAAAGTTGTTGATTTCATATTGGTTCCTCCGGTTGTTGTTTGCATATTGATGAATTAGTAGTTATTTTTGATTGATAATCAATAATTTATTGGATATTATTGCTGTTGAATTGAGTAAAACCAGTCCATCTTCAGTAACTCCTTGAATATATTCAACGCCTGCCTCCTCTAAAGTTGCCGGGGGAGAGTGCAGTGAATTCAATGAAATTTCTCGCGCGCCGAGTATCGCATCCACGAGAATGCCAAATTCCATTTGACCATTTTTCAGAATAACCACTTTATTTAATTCGGTTATTCCTTGTTCCTTAAGATGTAAAAAACTTTTCAGGTTTATTACCGAGATGATTTTGCCTCTCGCATTGATTACGCCGACAACAAAGGCAGGCGTTCCCGGAATAGGCGTGAAGTCGCGCAGGGGCAAAACCTCTGCAATAGCTTCACCCGGCAGGGCATATCTTTCAGGGATAAGAAGAAACTCAACAATCATCAGGCGATTAACATCAGCATCGCCTTCGGTTTTCCTTTTGGCAAGAATTTTAGCCCTGTTTTTTAATATCGTGAAATCATCAATCATACATGTACTTTAAAGTATTCTTATGCACTATTTTCCTATTTTGCCGATACCATTTCCCTTAATCGCCCTGCTGTTAATCCGTCGGCTTCGGGAACAATATCGCTTTCCTGAAACGGCGACAGAAGTTCCAGAACATTCTTAAAATGTTTTTTTCCTGTTTGCTGTTTATCGAGTCGCATGGCGACGGTTCCCATCAGAAACTGCGATAGAATATGATGCGGATTAAGGTATAACGCGCGTTTCAAGGTATCTTCCGCTAATATTAGCTCATTCATTTCAATCAAAATTGTAGCGATAAGATGATAATGAGTTGCATCAACGCCATTGGCAGCAAAGAGTTTTTCGCCCCATCGCCTGGCTTCTGAAAGTTTGCCCAGATTTGCAAGTGATTTTACAATCAGCGACAGGATGTCGGCATTTCCAGAACCGGTTTCCATGATTGTCAAACACATTTCAATACAAAGATTATATTGACCTTCTGAAAATAATTCAAAGGCAGTTTTGGGAGAAGGGAGCGTTACTGTTTCCGGCTTTTGATGTTTCCTCGTGGCAGTGATTGGCAGTAACGACGAAGAGACCAATGCCTTCGGTTTCGGAGGATTTGGATCCACAGATTTTTGCCGGATTGCCGGTTCATTTATACTTTCGGAAACCCTGCGCGCCCGTTTTGGGATATTTCGGTAAACAGTGCAGGCGTCATGGTTCACCGATGCAAAGTCGGAAAAATTATCATCGTTTACTTCAACAGCGCTTGGAATAAGCCACCCTCGCTGATTCAGTGAATGATAAAACCGGTTCGAGACCGTTTTGATCTGCCCGGCGGTAAAATACATCAAAACATTTCTGCAAAACAAAACATCTATATTATTTGTGTTGCCCGATTGCGAAGGGTAGGTATTTTCAGCAAGATTCAGGGGAGAAAAGGTTACCATTTCCTTTATTTCCTGAATTATTTCCCAGTGATTTCCAACTTTTTTAAAATATTTATGTTGAACAGCGGAAGATGTTTCCCTGAAAGACCAGGCGCTATAAATTCCTTTTTTCGCTTTTTCCAGAAAACTTTTGTTGATGTCGGTTCCAAGAATCATAATTTGCCACCGATGCAGGTCGGGAACGATTTCCTTCAAGAGAATGGCGAGCGTATATGGCTCTTCTCCCGAACAACATCCGGCGCTCCAGATTCTCAGCGTCTGCTCCTTTCCGGCGCGCTCGGCTATAAGTTCAGGGATTATCCGGTTTTTAAAGAGATCCAACTGTGCCTTCTCACGAAAGAAATAGGTCTCTCCTACAGTCAGGTATTTTGTGAGAATATCGAGTTCATGATTTGTCCATTGAATTGTCTGAAGCCAGTTGGTAAGCGACTCGGGTGTTTCCTTTATTCCAAGGTCATGAGCCATCGAACACAAACCTCGCTCAAAATCCTTTGCGCGCGTATGACCAAACTCCCATCCTAATTGATGAGCTATCAGATTTTTGGTTTGATGCAGGAGATTATCAGGAATCATATTTTGTGTACTTTATTCTTCGCCGGTAATAACCTTTTCCAATTCAATATCTTCATTACCGGTAATAAATTTCTCGAGGTCATAAATAAAGTAAAGGCCATCCTCACGTTGTATAACACCCGAAACGCCAGCGCCTGGCTCCAGATCGGCTACGAAAATAATATCCTGTTCAGAGGTTTCAATAATTCCCTGTACTTCGGAAGCAATGATGAAAAACCTGCGGCTGGAAGTATCAGCGACAGCATGAATTACGCTGTCAAACTGGTTAATATTTATCGCAAACCGATGATTATTAATTGAAAACAATAATATTTTCTGAAATTGTTTCATGATTGTACGTAAATAAACGTTAAAAATACAAAAGAATTGGCTGCCTATTAAATAAGGGTTGAGCGTAAAGCATAAAACCACCGCCAAACATAGTGTTATTATCAGGGTTTGAAACCCAAATTCAAGCCCCGTAAAAAATAGCGTGCAAAGATAAATCAAAAACAGTCGGAACCAGGCGAGATGTCGGGTTTTGACTGTTGATTTTCCCCTTTTTGAGGTAGTCGGCGCGTTTGATGTTTTTGATTACATTTGCTTCGGGCAAAACTGAATAAAATCAGAACTATTTGCCAAAGGAATCTGTAACCTGTAATCTGGAACTTTGAATTTCTGATTTGGTATATTTACTGTTGTATGAAAATTAAATAAAAGACGAAATATGAAAATCTGGATAAAGGTATTGTTGGTTCTGATTGCTCTAAGTATTATCGGCGCCGCTATCGTATATAAATTTGTATATAACAAACAACATCCTGATTATGAAAATATCGAAGCCTCCTTCACCCTGAGCGCGCAGGATTTATACCAGGAATTTAAGAAAAATCCATATCCATCCGCCAAACTCTATAACGGAAAAATCATTGCGATAACAGGCATTCTATCGAAAATTGAAACTGCCGACTCACTGGTCACCGCAGTGTTTGTTTTCAAACAGGGCGATTTTGGCGATGAAGGTCTGCGTTGTACCATGTTGAAAAAATATAATAAAGAAGCAATAAAACTTCAGCCCGATGGCGAGGTCAGAATCAAAGGCTATTGCACCGGCTATAACGATACCGATGTGGTTTTAGAAAAATGTTCCCTAATTATCAATAACGAAAATTAATAATCATGAAAAAAACGATTATAATAGCAATCATTTTATTGGAAGGCATCTCGGCAAGCTCTCAGAAATTTATTACGAAGACCGGACATATCCGGTTCTTTTCGGAAGCTTCCATTGAAAAAATTGAAGCGCATAACCGGCAGGTGAATGCAGCCTTTGATGCAACAACCGGCGATTTTGTATTCAAGGTGCTTATGAAGTCCTTTGAATTTGAAAAAGCCCTGATGCAGGAACATTTCAATGAAAACTATGTGGCGTCGGATAAATTTCCCACAGCAAAGTTTCTTGGAAAAATCACTAACATCAAGGAGGTAAATATTGAAAAGGACGGAATATATCCTGTTACTGTTGAGGGCAAACTCACAATTCATGGCGTTACCAATACCTTAAATGAAAAGGGAACGCTGGAAGTGAAAAAGGACAAAATTGAGGGTAAAGCCAGCTTTACCATTTTACTTGCTGACTACAAGATTGATATTCCTGGAGCCGTTGTAAAAAATATTTCCAAAACCATTGAAATTACTGTGGATTTATTACTTGAAAAAGCGTCAAAATAATTAAAACGACTATTAAGTTTATACGTTGAGTCCATTCCGAAAAGTAGTCGGAAAAATCAAAATTTGGCTAAAGCCCGGTATATCATCAACTTGAATTGCCACGACCTTAAGGTCGTGGCAATTGATAAACAGATTGCTACTGGACTTTAGTCCAAATTGTTTCCTTTTCGGAGTAGGCTCAAGGAATTAGTTAATGACACTTATAAAAGGAAATATACATCATAAAACATGATTAGAGGAAGAGACTCCAAACCGCATATCGGCATCTTCGGACGAAGGAACAACGGAAAAAGTTCAATCATAAATGCCTTCACAGGGCAGGAAACCGCAATAGTTTCGGAGGTTGCAGGCACTACGACCGATCCGGTGAAAAAATCAATCGAAATTGCCGGAATCGGTCCTGTTATAATGATTGACACCGCCGGAATTGACGACAGCGGCGAACTCGGCATGAAACGGGTTGCCAAAACAAGAGATATGCTAAAAATCATTGACATGGCAATTCTTGTTGTGGCAAACAATATATTTGATGAACCGGAGATTAACCTGATCAGCGATTTTCAAGCAAATGACCTCCCATATCTGATCATTCACAACAAATCGGACGAGGAGCCATTTTTCACTTTTCTTTCTCCGGCATTAAAGCTAAATTTTAATGTTCCTGTGGTTGATTTCAGCGCCCGGTTTCCAACAAACATCAAAACTGTAATTCAAAAGATTCGCGAAATAATGCCTGAAACCGCTTTTCGGAAGCAGACATTGATTGGCGACCTGATTTCGTACGGCGATGTAGTACTGCTGATTACTCCCATTGATATTGAAGCCCCGGAAGGAAGGATGATCCTTCCGCAGGTGCAGGTAATTCGCGACGTTCTCGACAACGACGGCGTTGCCGTTGTTTGCAAGGAACGCGAAGTGGATACATTTTTCCGCAAGATGAGTCCCAAACCGGCTCTGGTAATTACCGACAGTCAGGTTTTTCCGAAAGCCGACGCCGCTATTCCCCGCAATATTCCATTAACCAGTTTCAGCATTGTACTTGCCCGGCAGAAAGGCGATTTTGAAGCCTACATCAAAGGAACCCCGCACATTTCAAAACTCCGCGAAGGCGACCGGATTCTCATTCTTGAATCCTGCACTCATCACGTTTCCTGTGACGACATAGGCAGAGTAAAAATTCCCCGCTGGCTTAGCTCTTTCACCGGGAAAAAACTTGAGTTTGACGTTGTCGCCGGGTTGAGCAACATCGCGCGCCCAATTACCGATTACGCAATGGTAATCCAGTGCGGCGGCTGTATGATTACCCGGAAACAGGTAATCAGCCGCCTGAAACCCGCCATTGACAACGGAATCCCAGTTACCAACTACGGGATGACGATTGCATACATTCATGGGATTTACAACCGGGCGATACAGCCGTTTATCGGGAATGGCGAGGAGACTGGTGTGGATTATTTGTAAGGATTGTCTTGATGCTACCGGTTTTTACTTGAAAATCAATATTTATGACCTTGGATAAAAGAAGAATTATTTTGTTAACAGTTGGATGTCTTTTGTGTCTGTTATTCAATATCAGACCTCTAAATGCGCAAAACTATCGTTACAAATATTTTTTTGAAAAGGCAAATTTTCGAAATCATAAGTTTCATTCCTTTGATATTTTTTTTTCAATAACCGGTGAAACCGGTGAGGAGGCAAGTAGCATGAAAATCCGTTAGGATTTCTATACCCATTTTCACTCCCTCGTCCCTCGTCCCTCGTCCCTCGTCCCTCGTCCTTCATCCCTCGTCCCTCGCCCCTCGCCCCTCGTTATAGATAAAAAACGAAAAAGTTATCAACAATGGAGGAAAGTGGGAAATTGTGGAGAAATAATATCTATATTTACAGTCTGAAAAAAAGGCTGTGCCAACAAACAATCTGATCGGTGAATATGAATGCAGGCTTGACGATAAGAGCCGCATCATCCTTCCGTCCGGGCTGAAAAAACAGATAAGTCCGGAGGCTCTGGATAAGTTTGTTTTGAATCGCGGATTTGAAGGTTGCCTTGTGCTCTATCCCTGGGATGTATGGCAGCAAGTGAGCCGCAGCGTAAACAGCCTCAATATGTTTGTTCAGGAAAACCGCCGGTTTGCAAGAGCATTCAACAACGGCGCTACCGAAATTCCTCTTGATAACCAGAACCGGCTGCTTTTACCAAAAAATTTGCTCGAACATACCTCTATTGACCGGGAGATTGTCCTTTTTGCTTATTCTGACCGAATTGAGGTATGGGATAAAAAAACTTATCGGGAACTGGTTTCCAAAGAACCAGATGATTTTGCAGAACTCGCTGAAAAAGTAATGGTTAGACAGGAAAGAAAGGACGCAACGAATGATGTACCATAGAAGCGTCCTTTTGAGGGAAAGTATTGATGCGCTCGCCATCCGCCCCGGCGGTACTTATGTTGATGCAACTTATGGCGGAGCCGGTCATTCAGCGGCAATTCTTTCACAACTCAGAGATGGAAAATTAATCGGATTCGATCAGGATGAAGCAGCCCTGGCAAACCGGATTGACGACCCCAGATTGTCGCTTGTAAACAGCAATTTCAGGTTTTTACGCAATTTTTTAAAGTTACATAAAGCGTTTCCCGTTGATGGCATTCTTGCCGATCTTGGTATTTCTTCACATCAGATTGACCAGCCCGACAGAGGGTTTTCAACGCGTTTCGACGGAAATCTTGACATGCGTATGGATCGTAGAAAAGGAGTAACCGCCCGTGATATTGTAAATAAATATAGCGAAGAGGCTCTTGCATCCTTATTATATAAATATGGTGAGATAAAAAACTCCAGAAAGCTTGCCTCAAGAATAACTGAGGCACGGCGCGAGCAAACCATTGAAACCACAACCCGCCTGCGGGAAATCGCCGATACCTGCGCCGAACGCGGAAAAGAGTTCAAATATGAGGCTCAGGTTTTCCAGGCGCTGAGGATTGAAGTTAACGAGGAAACAGAAGCCTTGCGCGATTTTTTAACCCAGGCTACGGAGGTTCTGAAACCTGGAGGAAGGTTGGTTGTAATTTCCTACCATTCCATTGAAGATAAACTTGTCAAAAACTGGTTCCGGTCTGGAAATTTTGATGGAATTCTGCAAAAGGATTTTTTTGGAAACCTTATCGTTCCTTTGAAAATAATCAACAGAAAAGCCATCGTTCCTTCAACAGAAGAATTGGAAGAGAATAACCGCGCCCGGAGCGCCAGACTCAGGATAGCCGAAAAAATCATTAAGTGAGAGAAAACCTGAAATATGAAAATAAGATAAAAAATTCGCAGGAACAAGCTTCTGCGGAAGATTTTCATGTTCCGGAACCACCGAAAGAAGTTAAAGAAAATAATGCCGGAGAACCGCTACGAGCAATTAAAAAGTCACATAAAGGCAGAAAGGCAGTGCAGGAATTTCTCGGCGGCGACTACCTTTCAAAGGAAACCGTAGCCGGAAATATCGGATACATCCTATTTCTGGGGTTTCTGACTATGATTTTTATCAGCAATACCTATTACACTGAAAAAATATTCAAAACCATTGATCGCACCAAGAGTGAACTTAAAGAACTTCGATACCAATATATTACTACAAAATCAATTCTGATGTTCCAGGGACGACAGTCGGAAATTTCAAAACGCGCCATCGGACTGGGATTGAAAGAATCGAAAATTCCTCCATATAAAATTCAGTATTCAGGAGAATCCTTGAAACCAACAGGCAAATAGAGAGATGAAAGAGATCAAAAAAGACATATTGATCCGCGTTTACCTGGTTTACCTCGTGGTTTTACTATTCGGGCTTGTCATTATCGGTCGCGTTATAATGATTCAACAGTTCGAGAAAGAGGAATTTCTTGAAATGGCAAAAAAACAGGAAATTCACCTCGAAGAACTTGTTGCAGTAAGAGGAAATATCCTTGCAGACGACGGCAGCCTGTTTGCCGTTTCGGTTCCAAACTTTGAAGTACGTATGGATATTATGACCGATTCCATCACCGATAAAGTGTTTACAAGTAATGTTGACTCTCTCGCGATATGTCTGTCGCAATTATTCAAAGACCGCCCGGCGTCGGCATTTAAAGATATGCTTTGCGAAGGACGCCGCAACAAGAGCCGTTATCTTTTAATCCACAGGGATATCACCTATCCGCAACTGAATGAAATGAGGCGGTTCCCGATATTCAAAAGAGGTCAATATAAAGGCGGACTAATCGTGCTTGCCCAGTACGACCGCGAGCTTCCCTACAAATCGCTGGCGCGCCGGATTGTTGGTTACGAAAGCGGCGAGGGCGACAAAAAAGTATTTGTAGGGCTGGAAGGAGCATTTACGAAAAATCTGGAGGGTGTTAATGGTCAGCGATTGGTTCGCCGTATAAGCGGTCGCGCCTGGATGCCCGCAGATCCGGAAAGCCAGGTTGAACCGCAAAACGGAGACGACGTAGTATCAACTCTCGATGTCAACTTACAGGATCTGGCTGAATCAGCTCTTCGTAAAGAACTTATCGCCGACAGCGCCGACCATGGATGCGTAATTCTGATGGAGGTTAAAACTGGCTATTTGCGGGCAATGGCAAATCTTGGCAGAACAAAAAAGGGAACCTATGAAGAGATATTCAATTACGCTATCGGCGAAAGCCAGGAAACCGGCTCAACCTTTAAACTGGCTTCCTTCCTCGTGGCTTTGAACGATGAAAAAATTAATCTCGCCACCCCGCTCAATTGCTACGGCGGTATAACAAGCTATTCAGGACGGAAAATGGAAGATTCACATCACGGGCTGGGGGTTCTGACTGCCTTGCAGGTCTTCGAAAAGTCGTCAAATGTAGGCACATCAAGAATGATCTATTCTGCCTACTCAACAAATCCTCAGAAATATATTGACGGTTTATACAAAATCGGAATAAACCGTCCGCTAGGATTACAGATTGCAGGAGAAGGAAAACCCTATATAAAAACAACTAAAAGCAAGTATTGGTCAGCATTATCATTACCGTGGATATCCATCGGTTACGAAATTTCCCTCGCTCCAATCCATTTGCTTACGCTCTACAATGCCGTGGCAAACAATGGAGTAATGGTAAAACCGTTATTTGTTCGTGAAATCAGAAGAAACGGACGAATAATCCAACGGTTTAATCCGGTTGTGTTGAATCGCCAGATAGTTTCTCCATCGGCAATCGAACAAGCCAAAAAAATGCTCGAAGGCGTTGTTGAAGAAGGAACCGGAGCCAGCATCAAGTCGCCAAATTATAAAATTGCCGGAAAAACAGGAACTGCGCAGATTGCCGCAGGGAATAAGGGATACAGACAGGGCACAAACCAGGTTCAATACAAAGGTTCCTTTGTCGGGTATTTTCCAGCCGATAATCCCAAATACAGCCTCATCGTAGTCATTAACAACCCTAAGAAGGGAAAATATTATGGCGGCGCCGTTGCCGCGCCGGTTTTCCGCGAACTTTCTGATAAACTTTACGCCATTCGTCCCGATATTTTGATTCCATTGCCGCACGATACAGTTTCTTCGCCTTTGCCTTTCGCTCAGGCTGGTCAGTTCAAAGATTTGTCGGAGGCTTTCAGAATACTTGGAATGAATACACGCGCTGAAAATGGTTCATCTTCCTGGGTAAGACCTACTGATGACGGGGATAAGATCGTTCTTTCAGCCGCCTCTGTCGTCAAAGGAACAATGCCCGACGTTTGCGGAATGGGACTGAAAGACGCCATCTTCCTGCTCGAATCGCAGGGAATGAATGTGCTGGTGAACGGCAGGGGAACCGTAGTCAAACAATCAATTGCGCCGGGAATGCCGGTTTCAAAAGGAATGCCGGTAGTGATCGAATTGCAGGTAAGAAATGAAAAAACTCAAATTAAGGCATGATGCTCCTCAGCAAACTCATCGGTAATATTACCGTCGTGACCATATCGGGTTCCGCGGAGGTTGAAATCTGCGGAATTCAGTTTGATTCAAGGAAAATTAATGCCGGATATCTGTTTTTTGCCATCAGAGGAACCTCTTCCGATGGTCATGATTATATTGAACAGGCAATATCGAATGGAGCGGTTGCCGTTGTTTGCGAAGCTTTACCCGAAAATCGTTATCCTTATATCTGTTATATTGAAACCGGCAACAGCAGCGTTGCTTTGGGAAAAATCGCCTCGGCTTTTTATGGAAACCCATCATTAAACATAAAACTCGTCGGCGTTACCGGAACCAACGGCAAAACGACTATTGCCACACTGCTTTATCAGCTTTTCCTCGCGCTTGGCTACGCTTCCGGATTAATCTCTACCATTGTAAATAAAATAAATCATCAGGAATATTCCTCCACGCACACCACGCCTGATCCTATTCAGTTGAATGAACTTCTTGCATACATGGTTGCCGATGGTTGCGAATATTGCTTCATGGAGGTTTCATCACACGCTATTGACCAGAACAGGATTGCCGGCTTAACTTTCACCGGTGGAATTTTTACCAACCTCACTCACGATCATCTTGATTACCATAAAACATTTGGCGCATACCTGAAGGCTAAAAAGTCTTTCTTCGATTCGCTACCGGCTGAAGCTTTTGCAATTGTAAACAAAGATGATAAAAACGGGCTGGTGATGCTTCAGAACACAAGCGCCGCGAAATATACATACAGTCTTCAGTCGCTTGCCGATTACCGTTGCCGCGTGATCGAAAACAGTTTTCATGGTTTGTTACTGAACGTGGATGGAGATGAAGTTTGGTTTAAGATGATTGGAAAATTCAATGCGAGCAACCTTCTTGCAGTTTATGCAACGGCAATGCTGCTGAATCAGGATAAAACCAGAACGCTTGAAATACTGAGCCTGCTTGAACCCGTTGCCGGCAGGTTCAACTATTTGCGGACAAATACCAATATTACAGCCATTGTTGACTACGCTCACACGCCGGACGCATTGAAAAACGTTCTCGAAACTATCAATGAAATCCGAACTCATAATGAACGATTAATTACCGTTGTAGGGGCGGGCGGCAACAGAGACGCCGCCAAAAGACCGGTAATGGCAAAAATCGCCGTCACCCTCAGCGACTACGTAATACTGACTTCCGACAATCCGCGCAATGAAGATCCTGAAACAATTCTCGACGAAATGAGGCAAGGGGTTGAAGCGCAACATTCGGCGAAAGCGCTTGTGATTGTAAACCGTAAAGAGGCGATCAAAACAGCTTGTATTTTATCAAAACCCGGCGACATTATCCTGGTAGCCGGGAAAGGACATGAAACCTACCAGGAGATTAAAGGCATCCGGCATCATTTTGACGACAAAGAGGCGCTTGGAGAAATATTCGGGAATGAAAACATGATAAATCAATAAACACATGTTCTACTATTTGTTTACCTGGCTTGATAAAGCATATAATTTCCCCGGGGCTGGCGTATTTCAATATATCTCGTTCAGGGCGGCATTTGCTTTGATCACATCTCTGTTCATCTCCCTGATTATCGGGAAAAGGCTGATAAATTTCCTGAGAAGCAAACAAGTTGGCGAAACTATTCGCGACCTCGGTCTGGAGGGACAAAACAGCAAGCATGGAACGCCAACAATGGGTGGATTGATAATACTGGCGGCTATTCTGATACCGTCGCTACTGTTTGCGAAACTCAACAATATCTATATAATTCTGGCGCTTATTGCAACCGTGTGGCTTGGTATAATCGGTTTCCTCGACGACTATATCAAAGTATTTAAAAAAGATAAACAAGGATTATCAGGAAGGGTGAAGGTGCTCGGTCAGATCGGTCTCGGACTAATTGTAGGAATTACCATGTATTTCAGCGACAGCATTGTGATAAGGGAACGAATCAGGCAAACGGCGTATGTACCCGCCGCCGAAGTATTCAATATGGAATCGCAGGGCGACAAAACCCATCTGTTTACAAAAACGCCGGTAAAATCAACCAAAACAACCATTCCTTTTTTCAAAAACAATGAATTTGATTACAGTTTACTGGTTTCATGGCTTGGCGAAGGCGCTAAGAAATGGGCATGGCTTGTCTTTATTCCCATTGTAATCTTTATCATCATTGCCGTTTCCAATGGGGCAAATCTTACCGATGGGCTCGACGGGCTTGCCACGGGAACTTCAGCCATCATTGGCTTAACTCTTGGCGTACTTGCGTACGTTTCGGGTAACATTGTATTCGCCAACTATTTGAATATAATGTATATACCAAATTCCGGTGAATTGGCTATCTATATTTCGGCATTTGTAGGCGCCTGTATCGGATTTCTCTGGTACAACTCATTCCCTGCCCAGGTTTTCATGGGCGATACAGGAAGTCTTGCCCTTGGCGGAATCATTGCAGTGTTTGCCATAATGATAAGGAAAGAGATTATGATTCCCATTTTCTGCGGCATATTTCTGGCTGAGAATCTTTCGGTGGTGATGCAGGTTTCCTGGTTTAAATATACTAAAAGGAAATATGGCGCAGGCAGGCGTATTTTCAAAATGTCGCCGTTACATCATCATTTCCAGAAACTCGGTTACCATGAATCAAAGATCGTGATGCGATTTCTGATTGTAGGGATTATGCTTGCCGTATTAACTATTGTTACTCTTAAAATCCGATAACTTCGATGATATACGAAACATTAGCAACAGAGGGAAAATCAACCAGGTATGAATGGCTTGCTGCAACAATTGGTCCCAAAATCCGCGAGATCAGAAAGAAGAATATCATGGAAAGTTTTTACGGCTTTCAACAGTTTGAGCATCGCCTCGAATTTGTGGCGACGATACAAGGAATGGAATTTATCAACGATTCGAAATCGTCAACAATCAACGCTACCTGGTTTGCATTGGAAAATTTTAACAAACCTGTGGTTTGGATTGTTGGAGGAGTTGAAACCGGCAATGATTATTGTATCGTTTACCCACAGGTTAGCGCAAAGGTTAAAGCGATTATCTGCCTCGGAAAAGATAATCGGCGGATTCATGAAGCCTTTGCTCCTCTCGGGATTCCATTGACCGACACTACTTCTATGGAAGATGCCGTTCAGCAAGCATATAGCATGGGTAAAAAAGGCGACGTAATTCTTTTATCGCCCGCCTGCGCTTCATTTGACCTGTTTGAAAATTTCGAGGAACGCGGTAAAGCATTCCGTAAAGCGGTTAAAAATTTGTAGTTCATGATGTCGACGCTGAAATTTGCCAAAAATGTAAAAGGCGACCGGGTGATCTGGGTTGTTGTAATCCTTCTTTCGATCTTCTCACTACTGGCAGTTTATAGTTCAACCGGAACCCTTGCTTATAAAAAGCATCACGGGAACACCGAATATTATCTGTTTAAACACTTTATGATTCTCGCCTTTGGACTGGCTTTGATGTATGGCACACATCTCATCAGATATACTCAATATTCCTGGATTTCCCGAATTGGCATGGTTATTACCATACCACTTTTAATTCTTACGCTGGTTTCCGGCACCAACCTCAATGAAGCCAACCGCTGGCTTACAGTTCCTATCGTAAACCTCACCTTCCAGAGTTCCGACGTCGCCAAGCTTTTCCTCATCATGTATCTCGCCAGGGTTCTAAGTAAAAAACAGGAACTTGTGCAGGATTTCAGAAAGGGTTTTTTACCAGTGATTATTCCTGTAATACTTGTCACAATTCTTATTTTGCCCGCCAACTTTTCAACTGCGGCAATATTGTTCGCAACATGCCTCGTTCTGATGTTCATTGGCAGGGTGAGCATGAAATACATGATTTCATTAATAATTCTCGGAATCGCAGCCCTTGTCATAATTTTTCTGCTCGCAGTGAATTTTCCAAACCTGTTTTCACGCGGAACTACCTGGGTAGCGCGACTTGACCATTTCATCAATAAAACCGAAGCTGATGTAGATGCAACCTACCAGGTGGATCAGGCTAAAATTGCTATTGTCCAGGGAGGAATCATTGGCAAATCACCCGGAAAAAGCACCCAGCGAAATTTCCTTCCTCACCCCTATTCCGATTTTATTTTTGCAATTATTATTGAGGAATATGGGATTGTAGGAGGCTCTTTTGTTTTGCTGCTCTACCTGATATTGTTTTTCAGGGTGATCAAAATTGCGAGCCGAAGTCAGGGAAATTTCGGGTCGCTTCTGAGCATCGGCATTGGTTTCAGCCTTGTTTTTCAGGCTTTGATAAACATGGCGGTTGCGGTAAACCTTTTTCCTGTAACCGGACAAACGTTGCCGCTTGTCAGCATGGGCGGAACGTCAATATGGTTTACAAGCATTTCTCTCGGAATCATTTTAAGCGTAAGCCGAACAACGGAAATAGAAACCGAAGGCGGCACTGAGGTTGAAGTGCTACAGGAGCCAAAACTTATTTCAAAACCTCAAATAGCGCCGGCAATATGATACGCGTAATAATCAGCGGAGGAGGCACCGGCGGTCACGTTTTTCCGGCTATTGCCATTGCGAATGCGCTGAAATCGCTGATAAAAGAGATAGATATTCTGTTCATTGGAGCCAATGGAAAAATGGAGATGGAAAAAGTTCCCGCTGCAGGTTATCGTATTGAAGGACTTCCCGTAACCGGTTTTCAGCGTCGGCTGACCTGGAAAAACGCCACTTTCCCCTTTCGCCTGATAGAAAGTCTAATCAAAGCGCGTTCAATAATTTCCAGATTCAAACCCGATGTAGTAATCGGAGTTGGCGGCTATGCAAGCGGTCCAACTTTGCGCATTGCCGCATCACGCGGAATCCCTACATTAATTCAGGAGCAAAATTCTTTTCCCGGCGTTACAAACCGGATACTGAGCGCGAAAGTAACCAGAATATGTGTGGCATATAAAGAGATGGCGAAGTATTTCCCGGCAGAAAAGATCGTTTTAACCGGGAATCCGATCAGACAGAATCTGGTAAATCTCTCCAATAAAAAAGAGGATGCGCTCAAACATTTCGCGCTCGACCCCGACAAAAAAACAATCCTTGTAATTGGAGGCAGTCTTGGCGCGCGAACCATTAATGAAGCTGTACTGTCTTTTGTTCTATCACAGGAAAAACAGGAAGATCAGACTTTCAGGGCAATCCAGATTCTTTGGCAAACCGGCAAAATCTATTTCGAGAAAATTCGGGAGCAAATCGGCGAAAAATTCCCTTCAACGGTGATTGTTCCATTTATTGAACGCATGGATCTTGCCTATTCCGCTGCCGATATCGTTGTTTCCCGCGCCGGCGCCATAGCGATTTCGGAGTTATGCGTAATCGGAAAACCGGTAATCCTGATACCATCGCCGAATGTTGCCGAAGATCATCAAACCAGAAATGCAAAGTCGCTGGTATTGAGCAATGCTGCAATTCTGATTCCGGATCATGAAGCTATTTCATCGCTTGGTAAAACTATCACGGACACTCTTCAGAATGAACCGCTGATGGCTGAACTTAGAAACAATATTTCAAAACTCGGAATACCTGATGCGGCTGAGAAAATTGCTCTGGAAGCTTTATCGCTGCTTAACGAAAAGAATCCGCAAATCGCAAATCCGAAATCTGAAATCCGAAATCTGAAATCTGAAATCCGAAATCTGAAATCTGAAATTACAATACCCAAATCAGTTTATTTTCTCGGTATCGGCGGAATCGGAATGAGCGCGTTGGCGAGATATTATGCTTCGCATGGAGCAAAAATTGCCGGTTATGACAAAACTGAAACCCCGCTGACGGATCAGTTGCGGAAGGAAGGAATGAACATTCATTTCACCGAAGATATCAGTCAAATTCCACAGGATATTGAACTAATCGTATATACTCCGGCAATACCGGAAAACCACAAAGAACTGCAATATTTCAGGAAACACAACTTTCAACTGAAAAAGCGCGCCGAGGCGCTCGGCATGATTTCATCGCAATACCGCACAATTGCCGTTGCCGGAACACATGGCAAAACAACAACCTCAACCCTGATTGCCCACATACTTCAAACCGCCGGCGTCAACTACCTCGCTTTCCTCGGCGGAATCTCAACAAACTACAACACCACCTACCTTACCACCGTACCACCTTACCACCTTACCACCTTACCACCTTACCATCTTGCCAACTTTTTCTGCGTTGTTGAAGCCGATGAATACGATAAATCATTTCTGCAACTGAACCCCGAAATAGCTATAATCACTTCTGCTGACGCGGATCATCTTGATATTTACGGCAATCATGGCGACCTTCTAAAAACATTTTCTGAATTTACCGGAAAAATCAAAGCCAACGGAACTCTGATAATGAAGGAAGGAACTTTAGTTGTGCCGGTTTTGAAAAATCAATATTCAGTTTTTGGTTACATAGTTAAGGGTGAAGCAGCCTTTTCTGCGAGAAATATTCGCCTGACGGAAGGCACGCTGAATTTCGATTTTATATATCCCGGCGGCGAAATCGCCAATATGATACTTAGCGTACCGGGTATGTTCAACCTCGAAAACGCTGTTGCAGCTCTCGCCACAGGAATCACTATTGGAATCGGGCACGACTGCCTACGAACAGCCATGAGTTCCTATCAAGGCGTCATTCGCCGGTTTGAATTTCGAGTTAGGCAGCCCAACCTGGTTTACATTGACGATTATGCGCATCATCCGGAGGAGTTGCGGGCGAGCATCGGCGCTGCGAGGGAGCTCTATCCTGATAAGAAGATTACCGGAATTTTTCAACCGCATCTCTACTCACGCACCCGCGATCTGGCAGATGAATTTGCCAGGAGCCTCGAATTACTCGACGAGTTGCTACTGCTGGAAATTTATCCTGCACGGGAAAAGCCCATTGAAGGAGTAACTGCAAAACTTATTCTTGATAAAGTACGGTTGACAAAGAAAAAAATCGTTCGGAAGGAAGACCTCCTGGAAGAAATAAAAAACTGCAACCCAGAGATTTTACTTACTCTCGGAGCAGGCGACATTGACCAGTTTGTGGAGCCAATCAGCGTCATGTTAAGCAATTCAAATAAAAAATGAAGAAGTTTCTGAAAATACTACGAATTGTTGTCTGGATACTACTCGTTGCCGGCGCAGGCACGCTGGTGGGTTTTGTGGAAGTTTCACAATATGCACGACCATGTAAAAATATTAAAATCAGTATTAATTATGGCGCAGCCGATACTCTTATTACCAAAAAAAATGTTGATTCCATCATTTTAAAGACTGTCGGACTTTTAAAAGGGAAACCACTGGGCATGGTGAATCTTGGCGCGGTTGAGAATGCCATTGGCAAACAACCTTACGTAGCCAATGTTCATGTTTATGAGAATAATGCAGGCACAATTTTCATCGCCATACGTCAGCGGGAGCCAATGCTGCGTATTATCAACCGGAATTTCGAGAATTTTTACCTTGATGAGTCAGGCATTTTGTTGCCGGTTAATACCGATTTTTCAGCGAGGGTGCTTGTGGCTAATGGTTATATCAATGATTCCTATATAAAATCTCCGAAATACAGGGTGAATATGCTTGCGCTTGCAGATTCAATTTATTATGATTCATTGCTAACAACTCTTTATAAATTAACGATGTATATTACTCATGATAAATTTCTCAAGGCGCAGATTGATCAGATATATGTAAATGAGGCGGGTGAGTTTGAACTAATTCCGCGTGTTGGAAATCATATTATCATATTGGGTACTGCCGACGATCTGGATGCGAAATTCAGGAAGTTACTGGCATTTTACAAATTCGGGTTAAATAAAATTGGTTGGAATAAATACAATATTATCAACATTAAGTATCAGAATCAGGTTTTATGTACAAAATAATAAAGCAATGAAAAACTTAGGTATCATTGTGGGTCTCGATATCGGAACTACAAAAATCGCGGTCATCGTAGGCCGTAGGAACGAATTAGGGAAAATTGAAATTCTCGGCTATGGAAAAGCGCCCAGCATAGGAGTGAAAAGGGGCGTAGTGGCAAACCTCGACAACACTGTGCAGTCTATTAAAGACGCTGTTGCCGAGGCGTCGGCTAAATCGGGTGTGAATATCCAGTTTGTAAATGTTGGAATTGCCGGGCAGCACATCAAGAGTATGCAGCAGCGAGGCAGCATAATCAGGGAAGACCCTGAAAAGGAAATCAACCAGGAAGACATTGATAAGTTGTGCAACAGTATGTATAACCTCAACACTAATCCCGGAGAAGAGATTCTCGATGTTATTCCGCAGGAGTACAGCATTGACGGCGAACATGGAATAACGATTCCAAAAGGAAGCATCGGCAGAAACCTTGAGGCAAATTTTCATATCATTATCGGACAAACTGCGGCTGCAAAAAACATCTACCGCTGTGTCAGGAATGCCGGTCTTGAAGTTGTTGAGCTTATTCTCGAACCGCTGGCATCTGCCGAAGCCGTTTTATGCGAAGATGAGAAGGAAGCAGGCGTAGTTTTGGCAGATATCGGCGGCGGCACCACCGATATAGCCATTTTCCATGGCGGGATTATCCGGCACACAGCGGTAATTCCACTTGGCGGAGAAGTTATCACCGAAGATATCAGGGAAGGCTGTTCAATCATTAAAAAACACGCGGAGCAATTAAAACTGAAATTCGGCTCGGCAATGGCGCGTGAAAATAGAGAAGAAGAGATAATTTCAATTCCCAGCTCCCGCGGAAAAGCGCCAAGGGAAATCAGCATGAAAAACCTGGCAGCCATTATTCAGGCGCGAATGGAAGAGATCATAGAGCATATCTATTACGAAATCAAAAACTCAGGGTATGAGAAAAAACTTATCGAGGGAATTGTTCTCACCGGCGGCGGCGCTCAGTTGAAGCATATCGCGCTGTTGACCGAATTCATGACCGGCATGGAAACCCGGATCGGCTATCCTAACGAGCATCTTTCATCCGAAGTCCCGCCCGAAATGGGAAGTCCGATGTATGCAACCGGAATCGGTCTGGTTATCGAAGGCATTGATCGCTACCAGAGGGAAGCCCGAAACCAGAAACCTGCAATAGAAGAGACTTCAAAACTGCCTACGGAAACGATCGCCCCACCGGCTCCTCCTTCCAGAAAGTTATTAAACAGTTTCCTTAACAAAATCAAAAATATTTTTGAAGAGGATATCCAATAAATGAGTTATTAACAATAAAACGTTAATAACTAAATTTTTAACAAATGAATACCGACGTAAATAATTGATAATTTTAAACCGTAAAAAAAATACAATCATGCCTGAGATTTTAAAATTCGATTCACCTAAGAATCAATCATCTATCATTAAAGTGATCGGTGTTGGCGGAGGCGGCAGTAATGCCGTTAACCACATGTTCAGACAGGGAATAACCGGTGTGGATTTTATTATCTGCAATACCGACGCCCAGTCAATGGAATCAAGTCCGGTACCCACTAAGATTCAGCTTGGAGCAACCCTCACCGATGGCCTTGGCGCAGGCGCGTCCCCAACAGTAGGCCGCAATGCCGCGCTCGAAAACGCCGAAGATTTAAAGCGGGTTCTGGAAAAAGGAACCAAAATGCTTTTCATAACAGCAGGTCTTGGAGGCGGCACTGGAACAGGCGCTGCGCCAGTGATTGCCCAAATATCCAAAGATCTCGATATCCTCACCGTAGGTATCGTCACCATTCCTTTCGCCTTCGAAGGTCGCAAACGTCGGTTGTCGGCTGAGGAAGGAATCAGGCAGCTCAAACAACATGTTGACGCGCTGCTTATTATTAGCAACGACAAACTGCGGTTGTTGTGCGGAGATCTTCCACTGTCGGAGGCATTTAACCGCGCCGATAATGTTCTCACTACAGCCGCCAAAGGTATCGCTGAGATTATAACTGTGGTAGGATATATCAATGTTGACTTCGAGGACGTCAAAACCGTTATGAAAACCAGTGGCGTTGCAATTATGGGAACCGGTGTTGCCAGCGGAAAAGAAAGGGCGCGATTAGCCGTTGTAGAAGCCCTCAACTCACCGCTGCTCGATAATAACGACATCAATGGCGCCAGCAATATCCTTCTCTATATTTCATCAGGCAAGCAGGAGATTACTATGGATGAAGTTACAGAAATCACTGACTACATTCAGGAAAAAACACAATCAACCGGAGATATCATCTGGGGCAATGGTTATGAAGATGCTCTCGAAGATCAGATCAGCGTAACAATTATCGCTACTGGATTTGACGAAGATCACAAACAAAAAGATCCCACCAGACCTGCCGATGTTACCGTTATTCCGCTTTATGACGATACCCAAAAACCGAAAACTGAAAGACGTATTTTACACCTCGACACTGAAACTTCGGCTCAGCGAACACAAACTGCTCCCGCCGATCAACCGGTCGCGCCTGAAGTGTCAGTCAGTGAGCCAAGTCAGGTAGCTTTTCAACTCGAATCGGAAACTGACAATTCTGACCCAACGCGCACGTATGAATTTATTGTTGATCAACCCTCGCCGCAAATCGTAAACGATCGCCCCGATACCCTCGTACACACTTTTTTACCCAGCGATAAGGATGAAATTATTGATAGTCATATCAAACCCGAACCCAAACCAACTTTTCATTCAAGTCCCAACACGGATTCTGACGCCAGTGATTTTCTGCTGAAAAAATCGGGTGAAAGGGTGGGCAGGCTGAGGCAGTTGAGCGAAAAATTAAAAACCCATATCCCTATCGAGCAAAACCTGCAGGAACTTGAAAACATTCCGGCATACCAACGCCGTAAAATTGAACTGCTCAATGTTACTCCTTCATCCGACTCTCACATCTCAGCGATATCCTTAACCAAAGATCCTGAAAAACCGGTGGAAAATAAAAACGATAATGCTTATTTAAACCCAACAACGGATTAAATGAATCTGGAAACCAAAATCAACGCAGATATAAAAACTGCAATGCTTGCCCGCGATGCGAAAAAACTCGAAGCGCTCAGGGCTGTGAAAGCGGCATTACTCATCGAAAAAACAAAAGAAGGATTTGTTGGTGAAGTTGGTGAAGTTGAAGAACTGAAAATCCTCCAGAAACTTATCAAACAACGCAAGGAATCAGCCGATATTTATGAAAATGCCAACAGGTTTGATCTATCCGAAAAGGAGCGTTTTGACGCCGCGATTATTGAAACCTATTTGCCGCAGCAACTTTCGGAAGACGAAGTAAAATCTCAAATCAAAACAATAATTGCCCAAACCGGCGCCAATTCCATTAAAGACATGGGCAAAGTGATGGCTGTTGCTTCAAAGGAACTTGCCGGTAAAGCCGATAATAAGATGATTTCGGTGATTGTGAAAAGTTTGCTGGGAGTTTAACGAGGGACGAGGGACTATTGATGCACAACTACCATCCTGGTAGTTTTTCCGGCGCAACGAATTATATAAACTCCTTCGGGGAAATCAGAAGTGGAAATTTCGGATTTTCCTGTGATGGGAAATTCAAGAATCAGTTGTCCGAAAATATTACATACGTATCCGGACAAGGTTACAGTGGAATTTCCAGAGTAAACGATACTTGTATTCCGATTTGCCGGATTTGGATAAAGAGTAAACGATGGATTTATTTGCGCCGGTAATTCCTTCCATCCGGGAATGATTGCAGCCGGCGATCTTTTTGATATATAATTCAACCCTCCTGAAAAATTGCCCGTAATCATATCAAATTCTGTATTGTCGGTTAAATGTCCGATGGCAGGCGAAGTTTGCCACCCGAATAGCGTATCGGCAGGGTTTGCCGCGAGCCAGCGATAAAGAGAGTCTATAGCTTCAAACTTCCCGGTTAAATTGTTGTCAATGTTACGGAACAGATGAGTTCTTCCTTCATCCGAACCAACCAGAAGAAATGTGGAACCATCATTATCCTGATGAAAACAGGGAACGCTGAATCCGAAGTAGGAAAGGTTGTAATTGGTTACGTTTATTTTTCCGAGGCTGTCGGTAACAAAATCAAATTTAACTGACGAACCGGAACCTTGATTTTTATAGTAATTCAGATTTCCGTTTCTTTCGCCGACGATAAGCTCAGAAATTTGATCTCTGTCAATATCGAAAAATTGCGGAGCGCTATAATCGCCAACATCAATGTTTTGCCAGTTCATCACCGGAGGATCAAACTGAGGAATATTTCCGGAGGATGGTTTCTGAGCGAAAAAAATCAAAGTTCCGTCGCTGCAACCGATAACGAGGTCGGTGATTCCATCGTTGTTTACATCAGCGAATGTTGGATAAATCCCTCGCAAACCCAGTTTTGAAATGTTGGCAAAATCATCGGTGACATTGGAAAACACTGGTTTTGATTGTGTACCCGTGTTTTTAAACCAGGAAATCCTTCCGGTATATTGCGATTTTAGCAAACCGTTATGATACCAGGATGAGTCGTAATAACCGTCATTCCCGACAAAAAGATCCTGAAGTCCGTCATTGTCAAAATCAAATAATACCGGATGAGCGGCTGTGCCAAAGTCGAGCGTTTGATCTCTGAATAACCGGTCTGACGAAAATTCAAAAACCGGTTGGTTTGCTGTGCCGGTATTTCTATAAAACCAAACGCAATTATAGTTGTCTGACGTGTAAAGCCCCGGATCAAAAGGGGAAACAACAATGTCTTGTAATCCGTCGCGATCAATATCAATCAGTGAAACCGATGGAAATGAGAAAAGTTTCACAGGTTTTGCGCCTGCCGGAAAAGCGGTATCCTGGGAAACCATTAACGCTGAATCCACAGTTCCTCCATTGTACAATGCAATCAGTCCGGGGTAATCATAATCGCCAAGAATCAAATCCTTAAGACCGTCGTTGTTGAGGTCGGTTGCCAGCAAGGTTGATCCGGTATGCCTTGGATTATTCTCACGAAGAAATGGCTCGTCCTGAGTTGGACAAACCGCATTCAGAACAATCCTGTTTCCCGATTCACTTTCACTGAACCTGCCCCAGCAATGGTCGCTAAGTTTATAATCAAGGCTATCGCAATTGCCATATTTTTCCATGGAAAGGTTTTTATGGTATTCCACGTAGGAACCCAGACCAAAAAAAGTCAGCAGGTCAAGGTCGCCATCGCCATCAATATCCGCGATAGCAGGATAATCAACACTGGTTACAAGGATTCCGACATATCCGTTATAGTACCAAGATTCGAGCAGGTCGGTGACAATTTCAAATTTCAGCGAGGTATCGGAAACATTTTTAAAAACCCGGACGCCGCCGGCGTTATAAGTGAAAATGTCCATTTTACCGTCACAGTTATAATCTGCCGTAATTACCCAGTCATGCAAGTCTGGCATTTTGAGAGAATATTCAGGCGCAAAGGAATAGCCTGATGTACCAGTAAATTCGGAGCTGATAAATGTAAGTTTCCGGTTTCCATGTCGGTCAAAGATCAACAGATCAGCTATGCCATCGAGGTTAAGGTCAATGGAACAAAACTGGCAGGCGTTAAGCCCTCCGGTATAAGTCCATTGAAGGCTATGCGGATTGTTTTCGAAGCGTGATAAATCTGATTCAGAAAGGGTTTGACAGAGGGCGTTTTTCGCTACGGATAAGGAAATCCAAAGAATTATCAGAACAATGAACTGCTGCATAATCTCACAAAGTTATTCAAAATCCATCGTCCCTCGTCCCTCGTCCTTCGTCCCTCGTCCCTCGTCCCTCTTAATTCACGATTTCACGTTTTTTCCGCGGAATACTTGTCGCCTTTTTCATCCTCGGATAAACAACCGAAAAACCAATAAGCAAAAGCCCGATTACAAAGAAAAGCGCTGTGCGGGCAGCATCGCCAAGAAGGGAGAAGTCGTAAAGAAATACTTTTACGATGGAAAATGAAAACAAAAGGATAGATATATTACGGAGGAATCGTTGGTGTTTGAAAAGCGACCAAACGATAAGAACCAGGGATGTGGCAAGAAGAATAATTGAATACGGAAGGTGCCGGTTGTATTCGAGGATGCCTTTCCCCGGAGATAAAGAAGTATTATGTGATAAGTGTTTAAGCGTTAAGGGGGAAGCGTTAATTGTTAAATTTTTAAATTGACTGGTTTTCAGCAAGATTGAAAGGTTGTCGTATTCGGTGCAAATGATAAAAATCAGGAATATTATCACAAATAGTTGTAATCCTCTTCGCAGAAGTTTTTTTGTGGGATATAGCTTGTAAATGCGGACAAGCGAAACAGCGACAATGAATATTCCCAAGCCAAGCGCCAGATAGTGAAGCAAAACTTGCGAAACAGGCAGAATGCCGGTCAACATAAGGTTGTTCAGCGTTTCCATCATTGGGAGGTAAACGAGCAGCGGATAAAAGAGAGTGGAGGCGAGGGCAATGAACAGGATGGGTTGGTAAAAGGAGTTGGGTTTGTTTGACTGAAGCAAGATAAGCAGGATGAAAAACAGACTCCCCGCAATGAACCATGCCGACGCCATAACCTCCTTTGATCCGGAGATGTAACAAAGCAATGTGGTTAGGATCCATCCGGATGAAAGAAAAAGTGTAACGAGGATCAACCCCCTCATCAGTCGGATATACATTGTTTTGCTGAACATTTTTTTAGATAGCGTAACTTCAATATGTTTCAGTAACCAATTGTTCATCGTCAATGCCAAAACCACTGTCACACCGCTGATAATACCATGTACCACAAGCGTGTTTTCCGGTAAATCGGCGCTGAACAGAAGCGACGGCACATATTTGAAAATCCAGTGAAAGAAGAAATCGAGCGTCATTATAACCATAGCGAACATCGAAATAACAATGGAAGTTTGATTTTTAGAATATTTTGCGTACAGGAGAAAAAGAACAGAAAACCCTGCCATAAAAAGCAGGATAGCGCTTTGGTTTAAAAGCAGCGGCAGGATCAGGGCTGCAAGTACTATGGTTACGATATGATGGGGAAGTTTCCACGCTGACTGAAAATACTTTCCGCTCAAAAGCAAACCAAGCAGGTTTAAGATCAGCAGCGCCAGCGCAAAAATCCATAAATAACCATAAGAGTAATATTTAATGATTACGAAAGCAGTGGTTCCCGAATAAAACAATAGATTGGTTAACGCCATTGTTAGTTGCATCCACTTTGACAAGGCTTTCTCTTTGGCTGAGGAGGTATAAACTATTACAGCGTAAAAAAGAACGTAAAAGAAAATACCGTAAATAAAGAAAAGTAACATGTATTCTGTCCGGGAATTTACAGCCAGTTTCCGGAGCCAGTGAAGTCCAAAAATGGCTATAGCAAAACAAAAATTAGTAAGGTTAACTGTGGGTTTGTTAAATTTCCGCGACGACCAGGCAATGCCAATGGTAAATAAAATTATTAGCGAAAGTAAAATTGCCACCTGGAACACATTATCAGTGGTCAATAAGATCATTGATAAATAGACCGATGGCAGCGAGAGCTAAAAAGATGTCGCCCGTAATAGTTAAGGGATTAAAGTGACTCCCTCCCGGATTAATTATCATAATATAGGTTTCTGCGCCCAGATAAGATATTGCTGCAAGAAACGTCAAAATACCCGAAATAAAACTAAATCTTTTAGCAATGAATCCTGCGATAATTAGAAACAAAGCTCCTGGTAAAAAAAAATATATGATATTAATATCAAGGGTTTTACTGTCTTCAATTACTGATGGATCACTGGGCTGAAACAATTTTCCAACCAAATCTGTGAACCCACTAAGTATATCCAATGAATTCATTGCATAGTATATACCAGCAAGGAGAACAATCACCCCTGCAATTTTAAATACCCATGAAGTAACAAAGCTTTCAATAACAAATTTCTTTCCGGCGCTTGGTTTCCTTCTTCTATGTCTCTTTCTTTTCCTTGCGATTAAATTCACTTTGTCGTTTTTTTTCCAAAGATATGGTGAAATGGTGAAATGAAGAAATTGTAAAATGGCAATATGGCAAAACAGAAAAAATTAGTTCATTTCAGCCTTAATCTTCCTTCGTCCCTCGTCCCTCGTCCTCCTCCCAACCAAAACCCCGGAGCTCCCAACGCCACGCCACTTACATTTGCCAGTAGATCATTGATATTGAACGTCCGATAGGTCAGGGGCATTTGAATAAGTTCGCAGCAGCAGGCATAGAGAATTCCGATAAACAGCGTCGACAAAAAGAGAATGGTTCGGGTTCCAGATGCTTTTTCCATGAACGCCCAACCAGACAATCCCATCCAGGGGATAAAAACCATCCCATGCAGGAAATAATCCAACCGAAGTTGAATAATGTAGGTATCGTTAATTGGCGAGGAGATTCCGTTTATGGGCAGAATGGCTATCAACAGCAAGAAGGCGAGGTAGATGTAGAATAGATTACGGATTTTGGTAGGCATCGGATAAAATGATTAAATGGTGAAAAAGTGATGTAGTAAAAAATATTTGAACGCTTTGCTTGCAACCGCAGCAAAGGTAAACCTTCTCAAAGCGTTACCCATGCTGGTTTTGTTGCGGGTGGAAGCTCGTTAGCTGCTGGTGTTGTTTCCATTAATTTTCCTTTTTTTATTGCTTTTCATCTCTTTCCGTCTTTTTAAGGTTTTGTCATTTTCAATACTACATTTTTATAGATGCAGAGATATTTAAACCTCTATCTCATATTCATTCCTTACAAGGTTCAAAAAATCAGTCAAATCGGGATTTTTCCTAATACAATGTTCGGCTGAAAAAAAACTACCGTTCATATTATTTAGGTGACGATTAAAGTATTCAACCATTTTTGGGTCGTTGTCAACAAGAATTGAGTTTCTGCTTTCTTCAATACAAACTCGACCTGTTGTGCCAGAGCCTGCAAAGAAGTCAAGAACTAACGAACCTGGATATGAAAGTCCTTTTACAAATCTTCGGATTAGTTCAAGTGGTTTTTGGGTAGGATGTCCAACTCGTTCAACTGAATTACCGTTTAATCGTCCTATTTCCCAAACATTAGTTGGGTTTTTTCCTTTATCAATATTTTCTGCAATTAACCTTTTATCTCTTTTATAAATTTCCTTTGTTTCTTCGTCATACGGCGCTCTCACAGAATCTAAGTCAAAGAAATATTTATTTGTTTTTGAAAGCCAAATTGCTTCTTCGTGTCTATTAGCAAAAAATCGGTGAGCGCTCATTCCATTTTTGTAATACCAAATCACAAGGTTGGTAAAGCGCAAGGGTGTGTGATGTCGTGTGTAGTGCATTATTTCCAACAAGTCGCCTTTCTTTAAGTCTTGATACTGAAAGCCGCCAAAGATTATACAATTGCCAGTGTCAGATATCACACGATAAATTTCGTCTAACCATTGCCTTGCCCATTCAAGATAATTACTGAATGTGTCCCAAGTCGCCAAATCGAGGTTGTAAGGCGGGTCTATCAAAATCAACTGAATCGAATTGTTTGGAAGCTTCTTGAGAAACTGAACAGCATCTTCTGTGAAAATACCGTGATAGGTTTTTGAAGGCATTGCCGCTTCAATGTGACTGCTGTGAGCAACTCCATTTTTTTTGAGTTTGTTCATAGCAATATGTCCTGAATTGAAATGTGATTTATTTGCCATTTGTTTTATTGATGTTAGTTTGATTAATAATTCTACTTTTTTCTTGCTTTTTTAGATATTCAACTTTGGCTTCTGCAACTCGTAATATTTTGCTGTCAGCTTCTTCTGCCAAAATTTGATAAGCAATTTTATCGGTCAACACTTCATTAATCAATTCATTGGAATCAACTTTAAAAAGGTCGGCAATTTTAGTTATTAACTCCTTGGATGGATGTCGCTCATTACGTTCAAATTTAGCAAGTAATGAAGTATCGATATCCAATAAGGCTGCAACTTTTCTTTGAGGCAAGTCTTGCTCTTTACGTAGTTGTCTAATCCTTTCTCCGAAAGTGGACAATTTTATTCTGGACATTTTATTATATGGTCATATTTTGTCCAAACATAGAAAATATTTCCTAAATAAAAAAATATAATGTAGAAAAAGTGATCAACAGCTCTTATTTCTGAATTCCGATAATTCGCAATGAGGTATTTGCGATTTCCATCATAATCTGCAGCATTTCATCAACAGTCCATTGTGTTGCTTTAGCATAAATTGAAACAGCCTGAAGCATAACTGTCTGCCCGTGAATGGTGATAAAAATATTTTCACAACTGTTTTGATTTATTGGTAAGCTATAATTGGCTGAAGTTAATCTATCTATTCGGTTTAATGAGCCAATGTTGTGCCTCAATACTATTTCCCTCCCGTCTGGACGGATGACAGTTGTTGGTTCAGTTAGAAAATTGGAGCCTTGCAAGAATAGAATATAAGGAAAATGCTTTTCATCAATCATAATATTTCTGATTTCATTGATGTTTTTGTGGGAGCGTTCAATGGCATTTCCAGCTACCATAATATCTTGGTCTTTGTTTTTGCCAACCAGAATGCCCTCGCTTATATTCTCTATGTCTTTCCCTTGATGTTTTGCTTCACATACTAAAACTATTCTCCATTTATTATCATTGTCTTTTACTTCAATAATTCCTCCATCAGGTTTAATGGCTGATTTATCAACAAAAATTGTTACGCCTAATCGAGAATCAACTTTGTTCAATTTGTTATTAATCTCTTTTTTTTTGATATGGTTTCTTAATCGAAACTCGAAATCTGGAAATTCTTTTTTCAAAGTTTCAAAAGCCATTTTCGAAAAATCATTTACAGAAGTGTCATGGATTTGAGCGCTTTCACCGAAAATACCCTTAGGTCCCTGGCTTTTTTCATGTTGCTTACTCAGTCGATCGGTTTGTTTTTTATTCATTTAAAGTTTCCTGAATATTTTCTAATACGACTGGATTCTGTTCCTATCACTTGCAGCTAACAATCTGATTACCTCAAAACTTAAGTCAGTAGAAACGATAAAGGCGAAATTCTAAGGCTTTTGCCACAATTATACTTCGATAAGCGCCGGCATACATAGATTGTTGGTTTCAAGAATGGCTGATCCCCACGATAGTCCTACGCCAAAAGCCGAAAGAAGCAACCGGGTATTGCCGTTTTGCAGCGTCTCATTCAGGGAAACAACCATAGTCAAAGGAACTGAGGCGCCGCTTGTATTTCCAAATTCTTTGATGGAATAGGGAACCTTCGCCGGGTCGAGCCGGAGCATTTTGCGCAGCGTTTCATTTATCAGCCGGTTTGCCTGGTGAAAAACCACGTAATCAATCTCGCCAAGCGATTTTCCTGTTTCTTTTAACAAAGCTTTGATATTCGGCGCTACTTCACGCAGGGTAAAATTGAATACCTCAATTCCATCCAATTCGAGATGCAACCGTGACCGATAGATGCCAGGGCTAATCTTCTTTACGTTGAACGACTTTCGCGACATTACGTTACGCGCTCCTCCATCCTGAATGATCAGCGATTTATATCCGCTGCCATCAGTTTGCAGGTTAAAGCGCATCGCCGTCGCCTCCCGATTATATTCCAAAGCAGTAGCCGTTCCTACATCTCCGAAAAGAGGATAGGTACTTTTATCGCGGTAATTGGTAGTCAAAGTTGAAATATCGCCCACCAAAAGCAACCCCTTTTTTATCGCGCCCGACTGCATCAGGCTGGCAATAACCGACAGTCCGTAAACATAACCGGAACATCCCAGGGCAATATCGAGAGCCATGCAGGAATGTGGCAATCCAAGGCGATCCTGAACAATGCAGGCAGTAGTAGGAACAAGGTAATCGCGCGACTGGGAAACAAAAATCAGAACTTCCACTTCGTTTCTGTTCCAGTTCAGGTCGTTAAGAAGCTTTTCAGCGGCAATAACACAAAGGTCGGAAGTAGTAACGCCCTTTTCAGCTACGCGCCGCGATTCCACGCCGATATTCTTAATAATGGATTCCCGTTCTTTCACTGAAATCCACTGATAATCGGAAGTAAATTCTTTTTTTTCAGGAACGGCAGCAGAAATGCCGGTTATTTTTATCCCGCCGAGGAAAAATGTAGCCATTTAAATGCTCACGCGATTTTCGATCAATGAGTAAATATCTTTGACGGATTTTGATTTTATCAGGTCGTCGGCAGATAAAGTAACATCATATTCGGTTTTTACCATAGCGATCAGAATCAGCGCATTGATCGAATTCCATTCAAACGATTCTCTGAAAACACTTTCAGGCTTTAATATGCCGGGTTTAAGATCATCAAATTCAGCTTCAATATTTTTGATAAACTCTTCTATATTCATTTACAGGGGCTTTAAACCTGCAAAGTTAAAATATTTTGTAACATCAGAGATATATGGTAATTTGGCGATCTGATTAGCGGTAACTTTCGGCGCGATGCTTACGGCGCGGATAATAAATATCAAAATTCCACAAACTTTTTCATCAATCTGCGTCATAATCAACAGCAATAAACCGAGATGTAAAGTACCCTTGACTGATGAAACATTCTTTCAGCGATCATTTAACTGTCATTTCGCCGGCATTGCAGCCAGGGCTAATGTGTCCGGAAAATATCGTGGCGTTGGAAGAATTTTGTTCTCTTTTTCCATTCGATATTGCGCAGGATTTTGGGTTTGAATCGCGACTTGGCAAACCGGAAGCTGTTTGCGATTTCTTTCTGCAGATCAGAAAAGAGAGCGAAGGAGCAAAGATACTCGCCGGTAAAAGTCCGATTGCCGGTTTGTCGGAAGCGCTGCTTCACCGTCCTTTGTGGCAAAAGATTTCCTCTCTCTTCGCGGCATGGTCAAACCACGGGAATATCCTGCATGATGCGCTCGAAGTATTCTGGCTTGAGTTCGATCGCCAGGGATTATCTTACAATTTAACCCCGAACATTTTTTTCAGAATTCTCGAAAACAAAGAAGAAGACAGGAGATCGCAGTGGAAATCAAGGGTTCAGGTTCTGGATGAAATATACAACATACTGTTCGGCATCCCTTTTCCGACGCCGCTTGCCGAAAATCTCAGATTATGTATCGAGGCTCTCCCTGAAAACGCCGGTTTGTACCAGATAGGTTTTATGATCCCGAGGCAAACAGAGGCGATCAGGCTGATACTTGTAAATATATTGCCGCGCCAGCTTGAACAATTCCTTAAAGAAATCCAATGGACAGGGGAGATCGCGAAAGTAATGCAGATGATTGAACGGTATTCCCCTAACTTCGATTACTCCGTTTACAATATTAATATTGGGAAAGAAATTCTTCCTGATCTTGGAGTTGAGATGTACTTTCAAAATTTGCTCCAGCCACAGTTTAATTCCCGGTGGTATGATACGCTGGATTTTCTGGAATCTGACAAATTACTGACAAGCGCCAAAAAGGAGGCGTTAATTCGCTTTTGCGGAAAAAGAACCGTGAACTTTCTGTATCCAATTAGTTATATTTGTGGACTAAACCATCTCAAACTGGTTTATAAACCAAATTCGCCTGTTGAATGCAAAGGCTATTTTGGAACTATGATACGGACGTGATAAACCTTAGAAAAATCATCTTAATACTAAATTCAATCTTCATTAGCTTTTAAACCAATTCACTTAATTTAACAAAACCAAATTATGGAAGACAGGAAACAATTAGAGCGCCGCATTGTTGAAAAAGCAATGAAAGACGAGACTTTCAGGAACCAACTCATTGAAAAACCAAAGGAGACTTTAGAACTGGAAACGGGAATAAAGCTGCCATCAGGACTTAATATCCATATTCTGGAAGAGAAATCCGACGAGGTTTATACTATTTCACGATAGCAGAAAGAGCGGCTACGCTGCGCGAAAGAATCGAAGAACCGAATAGATTTTCCTTCATTAGAACCGGCGAACTGCAATTTAACCAACGTCTCTCAGAATGGCGAAACGCCGTTGCTCCCGATTACCCTGACTTGTTTTTATCGCGACTGAAAAACGACAACATTGCCGAAAGCGATGTGCAGCTTTTACTTGGCGATGTAACTATTAACGGTGAAGCGAATCTGCCTGACTGGATTCCGTTTTTCAAAGAGATTGTTGAATATTTGAGTTCATTCAAGCCTGCCGGTATTTCATCTGAAATTGAAAGGCTGTTCAGCCATGAACTTGAAAAAACAACGCCTTTCCTGCACCTGATTACACCTCTGGTGGCTTTCGCAAACAATAAGTTGAGCAATGATATAAATTCTCTGAAAGAAAAGTTTTTTACCGACGAAGCCCGAAGGATGATCAACAGACAACTGGCGCTCGCTCTGAATTTTCATGCTTCACAGACTTTTCAACTGGAATTCCATATTTACAGAACTACCCGACAGTCGGCTTTTGAACGGCTTTTTATGCAAGCGGGGTCTGATGAAGTAAGCGATACCCGTCTTTATCACGATTTTGTGAATAAAATTATTGAAAGCGGGTGGGTTTCTTTCTTTGAAGAGTACAGCGCGCTGGCGCGTTCTATCACTATCATCATCGCCAATTGGGTCAATAACTCCGGCGCCTTCATCACACGGCTCGGCAACGATTACGATTCCATTTCGGATCATTTTTCTTATGGTATTTCACCAGGCCGCCTGATTGGGTACAAATCTGGTATTTCCGATTCGCACAACAATGGTAAAAGTGTTATTTCCCTGAAATTTGAATCGGGATTGAAACTGGTTTATAAGCCCAAAAACCTGGAACTCGAACTGGCATACACTTCGTTTCTGACCTGGTTCAATGAAAAGGGGTTGAATCCGGGATTGAAAACGCTTGATGTTTTACAGAAAGGCGATTATGGTTGGGTGGGTTTTATAGAATCGGGCGAATGTAATTCGGAAGAGGAAGTTTCAGATTATTACAAGCGAATCGGCGCTCTGATCGGCGTCATCTATATCCTTAACGGCAACGACTGTCACCAGGAAAATGTTATCGCTTCGGGGGCGCACCCTGTAATCATTGATATCGAAACGGTAATGCACCATGAAGGAAAATCTTTCATGGATGAGTTCGCGGACAGCGCAATGTACCTTGCCAATGAACAATTTGGAACATCGGTTTTCCGCACCGGAATTCTTCCTTCATGGATTACAGGCAAGGATGGATTTGTATTCGATATCAGCGGTATTGGGGGATATGGGAATAGGGAATCACCTGTCAAAAGGGTTGTGTGGAAAGAGATTAATAGCGACCGGATGACTACCGAAACTGAAAACCTTCGGTTTCAGGAGCAATCAAATCTTCCGGTTTTTGAAGGAAAACAACGCTTCCCGTCGCCATATACAGACGATATTATTTTTGGTTTTACATCTCTCTACCGGCTGGCGCTTGAAAACCGCACCCAAATCCCGGTTCATCTTTTTGCCGGAAAAGAGTTGCGCTTCATCTTTCGTTCCACCCGAATTTACGCGCTGATTATGAAAAAAACGATGGATCCACTGTATATGCGCGAAGGCATTGACCGCAGCCTACGAATGGAATCCATCAGCAGGGCATTTCTTCAAACAACCCCTCCGAATCCTTTCTGGGCAATCTGCAAATCAGAACGCAGACAGATGGAGGGGATGGATTTTCCAATTTTCTGGGCAGACTCCGGTAGCGTTGACCTCAAAGACAATTTGGGGAGCCTGATGAAAAATTACATGCGCTCCCCGATTTACGATCAGGTGATTAACCAATTATCGGAACTGGATGAACAAGATCTCGCCAAACAGGTGAAATTTATCAAGGCTTCTCTCTTCTTCCGGGAAACCGAACATGGGAATATTACCACCCACTCTTCAAAATCGCAATTACCGACCGATATTCACGCTCCGGCAACAAAAGAGACATTGCTGAAGGCGGCGCTCGAAATTGCGCGAATTCTTTCCAGAGAGGCAATCTACTCGCGCGACGGCAGTTGTTCGTGGATCACCACAGGAATTGTACCCGGCGCTGATAAATTCCGATTGCAGCCAATGACCCTCTTCCTCTACGACGGATTTGCGGGCGTGGCGCTGTTTTTATCGGCGCTTTCTTCTGTTTCCGATGATCCGGAAATAAAAAGACTGAACGAAGCAACTATAAAGTCGTTAAGGCGAGGCATTGACCAGTTTGATAATTACGACATTCTGATGCGTATGAGCTCTCTCGGAATAGCTTCGGGAAACTCATCTATCATCTATTCTTTGTTGAAAATTGCTGAAATCCTGAACGATAAATCTTACATTGATGACGCTGTAAAGCTCAGCGGGAAAATTGACGATGGTATGATTCGTCGCAGCATGGTTCATGATATTATCTCAGGAAATGCCGGTTGTCTGCTGGCGTTCCTGCATCTTTACCGTGTTACATCGCTTCCGCAAATACTCGATAAAGCTATAGTTTGCGGCGACCGTATTCTGAATTCCCTGATTGAAACCCCGGATGGCAAAGTGGAATGGGAGACATTACATGGAAAGATTCTTACCGGATTTTCACATGGCGTTGCCGGAATTGCCTTTTCCCTGCTGAAGTTGTTTGAAGTGACCGGAGATAGTAAATACTATGAAACAGCAGTAAAATTAATCCATTTTGAAAACAGCCTTTTTTCAGTTGATCATCAGAATTGGCTTGATTTGCGCGAATTTCCGCTTATGCCAAATCCGGGAAAGCCGAAGTATATGACAAGCTGGTGCCACGGGGCTCCGGGAATCGGGCTTGCAAGACTGGCTGCCCGGTATTTATACAATAATGCCGAAATTGAATCCAACATTGCATCTTCGATTGAAACAACCCGGCGCGATTTGATTCAAACCCGCGATCATTTGTGCTGCGGGAATACGGGAAGAATAGAAGTTCTTTTTTATGCCGCGCTAAAAAGAAATGACGCCGCGCTGCTGAAGATTGTATATGAACAAGCGGGTTATGTAATTGAAAAATTTTTGAAAAATAACCGGTTTGACCTTTTTGCCGACGCTACGGAAGATATTTTTAATCCCGGTTTTTTTCAGGGATTGTCGGGAATCGGATATGAATTTCTGAGGCTAGCCTACCCTGAGAAATTTTCGTCGGTGTTGATCTTTGAATGATGGCGCAAAACCTAATATGGGAATATTTACAATAACTAAAACAAACAACATGAAAAAGCAAATCAAAAACTGGATGTACCCATTCATCATCTCAATGGGTTTTGTATTAATTCTTGCCAATGGTTGCAAGAAAAGCGAAGATCCGCTTCCTGCCGGAGGACAGACAATCAATTTTGGCGCGTTGCTGGATCTTACGGTCAACAACCCTCAAAACGGGCTTGCCACGAAAGCCGCCATACAATTTGCGCTCGAAGACCTGAACGCCTACGCGGCGATTGCCGGACGGAATGTCACCTTCACCTGTTCCTATGCCGATACTAAAATGGACACCTCTGAGGCAAAAAACCAGATGGAAATCATGTACAACAAAGGCGTCAGGATGTTTTTAAGCGGTCCCTATTCCAGCTCGGAACTTAAAGCCGTAATGCCATTTGTAAAAAAGAATCAGTGCGCCCTCATTAATACAAGCAGTTCTGCAATCGGGCTGAATTATGCGGGAAGCAATGTGTTCAGGCTTTGCCCCGACGACAACAATCAGGCTATGGCTCTTGTCAGCGCCGCAAAAGCAGAAGGAATTACTGCAGTGATCCCTATCGTAAGAAATGACATCTGGGGCAATTCACTGGCAGAAGCGTTTAAAACCAGGTTTGTTGCGGAGGGAGGATTCGTTTATCCGGGATCAATCTACGCCACTTCAGAAACATCGTTTACAAGCCTCGCAAGCACAATCCAGTCGCAGGTGAATCAAGCGGTTGCAGCTTATGGCGCAACAAAGGTTGCTGTGCTGGCTCTGACCTTCAGCGAGATAGCCGGAATTTTCACGGCTGCGATCCAGTACGGGGAACTGGGATCGGTAAAATGGTATGGTTGCGACGGAAATGCCAGTTTAGACACTCTGACTTCCAATGTCACGCTCGCTGCATTTGCGCTTAAAACAGGGTTCATGTCGCCCATCATGGGAATCGGCAATGCATGGACCACGCCGGATTTCACTATGCGGCTTTCTGAAAAAATTGCACTGCAAACCGGTATCGTGCCAGATGTAACTGCATTATCGGCTTACGACGCCACATTTATTATGGGCATGGCAGAACTGCAGGTTGGAAATACGGATATGAATAAAATTATCGCCATGATTCCCCAGGTTTGTGATTTTTATGATAAAATGGGAATAGAACGCCGGTTGAATGTAAACGGAGACCAGGCAAAGGCAGATTATGTTTTTTGGAAAGTGATGCATCCTGAGAATGTATATTACTGGGACAAGTTTGCCACATATTGGGCAGACGAGGATCAATTTGAATACAGATGGCCGTTATGAAACACATAATTTCATTTTATGCTGCTTTGCTCATGGTATGCGCAATCAGCCTGGTTTCCTGCAACAAGAAAACCAATGATCCCGATCCCACCCCGAATCCTTTTGGAAGCTGGACCCGGACCTACACCGGAACCGAAACCTACCGCGCACAGATAAACCTGAATGCAGCGGGAACCTTCGAGTGGATCATATTAGACACGCTCTCAACCCACACAAACAGCTACTCAAAAATTCAGGTCAACGGCGATCAGATTCGCTTTTATGAGGATCCTGACTTGCCCGTTGAAGGTATTTATACATGGACTTTGTCCGGGGGAACCCTTACTCTGGCAATGGTAAGCGACAGCTATCCTGCCCGCGCATCGGCGCTTGTGGGCATCTGGAATCAAAAAAATCCGGCAGATTTGGCGAAGATCATCGGCTCGTGGCAGAAAACCGTTGTGGAGCAGGGAAACTCCTACCGCGTAAAACTAATCCTTTCAGCAGACAGAGCGCTTAAGTGGGAAATGATTGACCCGATTCCCGGGCATACCAATTCAACTGTAAGTTTTGCCGCGACCGAAAACACCATTGTCATCCACAACGATCCCGATTGCGATGGCAACGGCTACTTTGCCTATTCCCTGAACGGAACCGATTTGACCTGCACATATCTTAAAGACAAATGTCCTCCGCGGTCACAATCTTTCAGCGGAACCTGGAGTAAAATGGAATGATGCCAAAGGCAAAGTGAATCCCCAACAATTTGAAAAATGAAAACAAACACCATGAAAGTTATTTATCCAGCAGTTCTGATGCTTTTTTTTGCAGGCAGTATGTTTTCCCAAACCGGAGGTGTGGGCATCAACAACGATGGCTCAAGCCCAAACGCCAAAGCCATGCTCGATGTAAGCTCAACCAACAAAGGCTTTTTGCCTCCGAGAATGACTTCTGCACAACGGAATTCAATCTCATCCCCTGCGGCCGGGTTGATCATCTGGTGTACCAATTGCGCGTCATCCGTTGAATTGAATGTTTATTCCGGTGAATTGCAGATTTATAACGGATTTTTCTGGACAAACCTGCTCGGTGGCACACCATTGGGTTTACCAGGTGCGCCAACAATAGGCGCCGCAACAGTGGGATATCTGGAGGCCCTGGTAACTTTTACCCAGCCTGCTTCCGATGGGGGTTCGCCTATACTCTCCTACACGGCTAAATCATCGCCTGGCAATTTTACCGGAACTTTGAATCAGGCAGGAAGCGGAACAGTAACCGTAACAGGGTTGACCAATGGTACAGCTTATACTTTTACCATTACAGCAACCAATGAAAATGGCACAGGTTTGTCAAGCGCTGTTTCTAATTCAGTAACGCCGGGAATCGGCGGAAGTTATGGCGGTGGGAAAGTCTTTTATCTTGATATTTCAGGAGAACATGGTTTAATAGCCGCTACTTCAGACCAGGGTGGAATCCGATGGGCATTATATGATTATGAATCAATTACGGTACCACTTGGGACATCCACTGTCTTCGGGGCAGGCTCAGCAAACACCGACCACATCATCTCGCAGCATGGCGCCGGCGCTACCGGTTACGCTGCAGCCCTGGCAAGAGCCTATACCGGCGGAGGCTACAACGACTGGTATTTGCCAAGCAAAGATGAATTGAACATACTTTACCTGAATCGTGCTGCAATTGGCGGTTTTACAAACGACAACTATTGGAGTTCCTCCGAGCCTTATGGCGCACCTCCGAATAACGTGTGGAGCCAAAACTTCGGCGATGGCCTACGGGGATGTTCTCTAAAGTATCAACCAAACCGTGTTCGCGCTATCCGGGCGTTTTAACTGAGTGTAACGGGGAAAATTAAATCAATTTATTATGAAGAACAATACTTATAATATTTACCATCGTGATGCTGTCGCTGAGCTCTCCGGCACAGGCGCCCGTTATCCGGCACAGCAAAAAAAATACATAAACTAAATAACCAAAGCGATGAACAAAAAACTGATTTTGCTGATTCTCATTGCCCTTTGGGCTACCGCATCATTTGCCCAAAACGTGGGCGTCAACAACGATGGCTCAGCGCCCGCCAGCAGCGCCATACTCGATGTGAGTTCAACCACCCGGGCATTTTTGCCTCCGAGAATGACTTCTGCACAACGGAACTCAATCTCATCCCCTGCTCCCGGGTTGACCATCTGGTGCAGCAATTGCGGACCATCCGGTGAAATGCAGGTTTATAACGGCGCCGCCTGGACAAACGTGGTCGGTGGCACGGCATTGGGTTTACCCGGTGCGCCAACAATAGGCACAGCAACATTTGGAGGCTTTCAGGCATCGGTGACTTTTACCCAGCCCGCTTCCGATGGGGGTTCACCCATACTCTCCTACACGGCTACTTCATCGCCCGGCAATTTTACCGAAACTTTGAATCAGGCAGGAAGCGGGACAATAACCGTAACAGGGTTGACCAATGGTATAGCCTATACTTTTACCGTTTCAGCTACCAATGCAAATGGAATGGGTTTGCCAAGCGTGGTTTCTAATTCAGTAACGCCTGGAATCGGCGCAAGTTACGGCGGTGGGATAATCTTTTATATTGATGCTACAGGGATGCATGGTTTAATAGCAGCTACCGCAGACCAAAGTTACGGTACCTTTTGGACAAATCCTGATTACTGGCAGGTTGGTGTACCACTTGGGACATCCACTGACTTCGGGACAGGCTCAGCAAACACCGACCATACAATCTCCCAGAACCCCCAGGGCGCCTATTACGCTGCATGGTATTGCAGAAGTTATAATGGTGGCGGTTACAATGATTGGTATCTGCCAAGTAAAGATGAGTTGAACAAACTATACCAGAATCAAGAGCTAATTGGAGGTTTTGTAGCCTACAACTATATGAGTTCCTCCGAGGCTTCTTACTCGCCTGCTGGTTATGTGTGGCACCAAAACTTCGGCTTTGGCAGCAAGGTATATTACAAAAAGGAAGTATTTTCCAAGGTTCGTGCAATTCGGTCATTTTAACTGAGTGTAACAGGGAACATTAGATCAATCGGTATGAAGAAAAATACGCATAATATTTACCATCGTTATGCTGTCGCTGAGCTCTCCGGCACAGGCGTCCGCCATCCTGAACAGCAATCAAAATACCTAAATTAAATAACCAAAGCGATGAACAAAAAACTGATTTTGCTGATTCTTTTAGCCCTGGGGGCTGGCTTATCATTTGCCCAAAGCGTGGGCATCAACGACAACGGATCAGCGCCTGCAAGCTGCGCCATGCTCGATGTGGGTTCAACCACCCGGGGATTTTTGCCTCCGAGAATGACTTATGCACAACAGCAAAACTTTTCATCCCCCGTGGCCGGGTCGATCATCTTTTGCAGCAATTGCGGGCCAACCGGTGAATTGCAGGTTTATAACGGAACTACCTGGACGAATATGACTGGCGGCGCTGCCACTACCCCGCCTTTAATCGGAAAGCATTACGGTGGCGGAATCATTTTCTATATTAACGAAACAGGTCTCCGTGGACTTATTGCCGCTGAAAGTGATCAAAGTGGAGGAGCCGCATGGGGTTGTTACGGCACCTTTATTCCGACATCTGAAGCCATTGGCACGGGGCAGACCAATACAACCAATATCGTGACCGGATGCAGCGATGAAGGCATTGCGGCCAAAATTTGCGATGCCTACACAGTGACAGTGGATGGAGATACTTATAATGACTGGTATTTACCGTCGTATCAGGAGTTGTTCCAAATGTATATTGAAAAATCTCAAATCGGTGTTTTTAGCTACGGGTATTATTGGAGTTCCACCGGAGAAACTTTAAATGCGTATGTCCAGGACTTCTTCGGCAATGGCTCGCCAACCAGCATGGTTAAGGGCTACGACTTTGGCCGTGTTCGCGCGGTGCGTTCTTTCTTCATAGGCGAAGCCGGCGCGCCAACAATAGGCACGGCATCAGTTGAAGCGGGAGTAGCGCAGGCAACGGTATCTTTTACCGCGCCCGCTTCCAATGGGGGTTTCCCAATACTCTCATATACGGCAACTTCATCGCCTGGCGGTATTACCGGAACCCTGAACCAGGCAGGAAGCGGAGCCATAACCGTTACTGGGCTGACTTATGGAACAACTTATACATTTACCGTTACAGCTACCAATGCAAAGGGCACAGGATTGGCAAGCGCTGCCTCAAATTCAGTAACGCCTACACCATTTTACGTCGGTTTGGCTTACGGGGGAGGAAAAATCTTATATGTTGATGCCTCAGGGCATCATGGTTTGATAGCCGCTATTGAAGACCAGGGTACCGGAACCCTCCCCTGGGCAATAGCGTACTTTCAATCCGATTCGGTGCCTGGCGGTACAGGATCGGGAATCGGGACAGGCTCAACAAACACCGACAGAATCATCTCCATGCAAGACAGTGATACACAACATGCTGCATACCTGGCAAGAGCCTATAACGGCGGAGGCTATAGCGACTGGTTTTTACCATCGAAAGATGAGCTGAACCTGATGTACTTGCGACAAGCTTCAATTGGTGTGTTTTCCCCAAACTGGTATTGGAGTTCTACTGAAAACAGTTCTTCCTCGGCATATATTCAATACTTGCAAAACGGACAAACGTCTTACACCACTAAGATCGCCCTGGGTTATTATATCCGCGCTGTCCGGGCATTTTAACTGAGGGAAACGAAGAAAATCAAATCAATGAGTCCGGTATAAAAACTCTCGTTGTTCTTATCTTTGCATTATCGCAATTCCCGTTACGGTAACCTGCATTGCGGTAAATTGTAATTTGCTAAAATAATTTTAAACAATGGAGGCATGAAATTTTACGACCGGGATACGGAAATAACATTACTGCAAAGTATAGAGCAGAAATCCTTGCATACAGCTCAAATGACTTTTATAACAGGTCGTAGGAGAATTGGCAAAACAAGTCTGTTGATCAAAGCCATGGAATCGTATCCGTGTGTTTATTTTTTTGTGGCAAAGAAAAATGAAACGCTCCTTTGTGCCGAATTTGCTGAGGAATTGAAGTTAAAACTGAATGTAGAGCTGTTTGGGACTTTCAAAACTTTTAATGCTGTGTTTGGCTACCTGATGGAATTGTCCAAAACAGTTCATTTCACACTGATCATAGATGAATTTCAAGAGTTTTATTCAGTAAATCCTGCCATTTTCAGCGAAATGCAGCATATTTGGGACAGCAAAAAGAATTTCAGCAAAATCAATCTCATACTTTGTGGTTCGATATACTCGATGATGAAACGAATTTTTGAGCAATCGAAAGAGCCTCTTTTTGGAAGGGCAACGCAACGAATACATCTCAAAGAATTCAATGTTGAAACCATCAGGGAAATACTTGCCGACAATTGTCCAGCCCATACTTCTGAAGACTTATTGGCTTTTTACATGATTACGGGCGGGGTGGCAAAATATGTGGAACTGCTTGTAACAGCAAATGCTTTTACGCCCGACACAATTTTTGATGAAGTGTTTTCTGATAATTCCCTTTTTCTCGACGAAGGTAAAAATGTGTTGATTGATGAGTTCGGAAAAGATTATGGCAACTATTTTTCCATCCTTTCATTAATTGCCTCATCGAAAACATCAAGGGTTGAAATGGAGTCAATTTTAGAACTGCAAATTGGCGGTTTTCTGGATAGACTTGAGGTAGATTTTGGTATCATCAGCAGGGTAAAACCCATATTATCGAAACCGAATAGCCGTTCAATAAAATATCAGATCAATGATAATTTTCTAAACTTTTGGTTTCGTTTTATTTATAAATATCGTGGAGCTATTGAGATTGGCAATTTTAACTATGTAAAGGAAATAGTGCGCAGAGACTACCAAACCTATAGCGGAAGAATATTGGAAAAGTATTTTATGAATAAGATGACTATCGAAGGTAATTTTTCTTCCATCGGCACATACTGGGAAAAAGGCAACCAAAATGAAATAGATATTGTAGCCATTAACGAAATTGAGAAAAGACTGGTAATTGCCGAAGTAAAGCGCAAATCGGAAAATATAAACATTGACGAACTTAAACAAAAAGCAGATTCGCTGTCTAAGCAGTTTAAGGATTTCAGTATCGAATATGTAGGATTATCAATGGAAAATATGTAAATGAGATTGCATAGATTTCAAATAATAAAAATGATTATTAACGACTGAAAACTTACGCCATGAAAAAGAAAATGTTTACACTCACTTTCTTCCTTCTGCTGTTCATCCAGGGAGCGTTTTCACAAGTCGGCAGACCGGAATTTTATGACTTCGGGACGAACAAAGTTCCTTCGGATTCTCCTGTGGTTTCGCCCTGGGATAATGTGCCCGCCGAAATAAAGAACAGGAATGCTTTCAGGAGGCTGGAATGGTTTTACATGCCCAGGATGAATGAACAGGGGATCTTTCCCAGAGATTTCATTGAGATGCAGAAACAGAATGAGATGTTGAAAATGGCGCTATCCCCGGACACATCAGGCAACAGATGGACCAATATCGGTCCGGTGGGCATTGATTTTTCCAACGACATGATGGTTCGTCAGTGGGGTGTGGTGAGCGGAAGGGTAAGAGGACTTGCCATACATCCTCAAAATCCTGATATAGTATATGCAGGCGCAGGAGGCGGCGGTATCTGGAAGAGCGCCAACGGCGGACAAAGCTGGACTGACATAAGCAATGGGCTCAACATGCTCACTTTCGGCGCCATTGCGATTGACCCGTTCAACCCGGATATCGTCTATGCGGGAACCGGAGAGTTTATATGGCATGAAACGGAGCGGTTTTATTCCGGCGACGGTTTGTATAAATCAATTAACGCGGGTGAAAGCTGGACAAAAATTGGCGCCGCCTTTGGCTCTGTAACCCATATCTCTTCCGTGAAGGTTTCTCCTCACAACCCCAACCTGATCATGGTTGCCAATACTGAAAACATGCAAGGCGCCACGCCCAATTACGGAATATGGCGAAGCGCTGACGCCGGCATGACCTGGGTGAAGATTTTGGAAATAAAAGGAGTATATGATCTGGCGTTTCACCCTGCCGATCCCAACCTGGTCTATGCTACTTCAGGCGACCGCCAGAGCGAGGGAGGATTTCTCGTATCAACCGATGCAGGATTGACATTTCATCAGAGCAACACCGGCTTACCGGCAATGGAAAATATCGGCAGGATCCAGTTTGATATATCAAAATCCAATCCTGATTATTTATACGTGTTGATTTATAATAACATACCGGTTTCAGGGGGGATGACTACCTGCGCTTACAAATCTATCAACGGTGGCGTCTCATGGTTCCAGATTTCCGAAGGCTTGAATATTGCCGGCGCCGCTGACCAGGGCTGGTACGACCTGTGTATCGCCGTTAATCCCCTTGACCCGAATAACGTTTTCATCGGCAATATGGAGTTAAGCAGATCTGTTGACGGATCCACTTTTTCATTTATCAGGGACCCGAATGCCCCGTGGGGCGGGAGCAGTCCGTACGACTCCTATACCCATGTTGACCATCACATTATCCGGTTCGCACCTTCCGATCCATCGGTGATGTATGTCGGCTGCGACGGTGGCGTTTTTCGGTCGGCTGACGGAGGACATACCTTTCATACTGCCAACACCGGGATCAATTCCATCCAGTTGTATCGTGTTGCTTCGCATAATACCAATCCCGACGTCATTTATGCCGACTCTCAGGATAATGGTTTTTCCTCTACCAACAACAGGGGTTTGACGCCATACTCACTCAACGTATTGTGCGACGGAACAGAATGTTTCATGGATTATTCAAACTCTGATGTCATTTTCTTTGCAGCTATTATCGGTCAATTCTTCAGGAGCAGTGACGGCGGACAGACATGGAAAGAGATCGTGCCACCCCCTGTCACCTCCGATTCAGCGGCTTTCATTGCTCCTTACTGGCAGCACCCTGTAAATCCCGACATCATCTATGGTTGCACAAAACAGAGGCTTCGCAAGTCTGTTGATAAGGGCAATACCTGGACCTATACAACTTCAACTGGGATCGTAAGCGCCCCGATCTATTCAGCAGCTCAGTCGCCGGTGGATCCAGATAACATCATGGTCGCCTCAAGGTACGGCGCTACAAGCCTGGTAAGGTCTTCCGACGGAGGATATACCTGGGATGACGTCACCGCTAATCTGGGTTCCCTTTCGGGCGGCTATTTCATGCGTCTGCATGCCGACCCCTACAACGGCAACACCTTTTATCTGATGAAGAACAGTTATTCAGGCGCATTGCTCCTTAAGACCACCGACTTCGGGACCACCTGGACCGACCTGACCTCCGACCTTCCCAAAGTTTCTATCAACGACATGTTCATAGATACCGCAAATGCCGGAGTCATCTATATCGGGAATGATTTCGGAGTTTACAGGACTACCAATAGCGGCGGAAACTGGACCGGGTTTGGCAATGGACTGCCTTTCATTCCCGTACTCGATTTTAGCTACTTCAACCATTCCGGCGCCCGCCTGCTGAGGGTGGCGACCTTTGGAAGAGGGGTTTTTGAGTTTGACCTGAATAAAACCCAGGGTGTGGAAGAGAGCCATTCGGGGCGTACCGCTTTGCATGCCTGGCCTAACCCGGTTTCAGGCAGGCTGTGGGTGGATATCCCTGCCTTACCGCCCGACCGCAGCGCCCTCAGCCTGGTATCGGTCATGGGATCGGAAGTGGCTTCTATCCCGATTTACACCACCGGCGTTAAGTTCAGCGCCAGCATGGATGTATCCTCACTCAAGCCCGGGTGCTATCTGCTGGTATTCAAAGGCGCCAGGGAACTGCAAACCTGCAGGGTGGTCATTATTAAGTGACCCCGACCCGGACAAGCCAGAACCAAACAAGCGCTGATAATATTAGGAATAAACCAGGCTAAAACAAAAAAGATGAAAACAGACAAGAACTTTTCGTCCAATTTCTTGGCGGTTGCATTTTTTGCCGGTTTTCTTTTGCTGCTTTCTGGCTGTAAAAAGGAGGAACCCGCTCCCGTTCAGCCGGGAGTGACCTGGCAGTATATCGAAACTTATGACCTGCAGAAGCTCAATCATATCTTTAATATTGGAAGATGGATATGATGACCTTCCTGATCACAGCGCCGCCTACGTTTACTCCCTCATTCATGCAAAACCATGGTTTGATGAATTTTTGAAAAAATAAATATTATGAAGACAATCATGAATAGTTTAACCAAAAAACTGATTTACCCGTTTATCGCAGCAATAGGTCTTTTCATACTTCTTGCCAACGGCTGCAAAAAGGATGAACCCCAGCCCTCTCAACCCTACCAGGAATTGTTCTGGGTGACCAACAAAGGCTCTCAAATGCCCGTCCTGATGACCGGCAACAAAGGGGACGCCTCCATCGTGCTGTTTATTCACGGAGGCCCGGGATCATCTTCGATAGAGGTAGCCGGGATATACTCAGGAAATTCCCCGGCAAATCTGACGGATAACTTTTTATTGGTCAGTTGGGACCAGCGGTATGCCGGATATTCCATCAATCCTGATCCCATAGACTGGTCAACGGTCAATGTTGACCAGTACGCTGAAGATTGCGCCATGGTGACCGACCAGTTGAAGATACGGTTTCCCGGTAAAAAAATCATTGTTGTCGGACATAGCTGGGGTGGCGCCGTGCTTACGAAATTTATTTCAAATCCAGCATACCAGGACAAGTATAATGGCTGGGTGACGGCAGAAGGCATGGTAAATGGCTTTGAACTTGCAAACGCTATGCTTAGTTACTCCAGTCGCAGATGCAATGAGCTGATCGCCGAAGGAAAAGTTCAGTACGTCGACACCCTTGCCTACCTCAATTCGGTGACATTAGACCCGGTGGCTTATGACATGCCAACCTTTTTAAGGTTGCAAATGTTAGCCCTCTCCCTGATGAAACCAGGGGAAAAACCATTGGATCCTGTGGTTCTCAGCCGCTGTTCTCAATTGGAAAAAAGCATATTTCCTGACAGCGCCGACCAGATCAGGAAAATTAACAACGCAGGTTCACCGGTTGCCCTTGAAATATTTTACAACCAGGTCTATTTTATAAACAGCAACGCCTCATACATCAATATCAGCAAACCGGGATTAATTATCTGGGGGGAGAATGATTGCGTTGTTCCCGCAGATGCCGCTTATCCTTTTACCGGCAGGCTGGTTTCACTTGGAAAAACCTTTCAGTTCAAACTGTATCCCGATTGCTGGCATACCCCTATGTTTAGCAACACGCAGCAATATATCAATGACATTAAGAATTTTGTTGTCGGATTATGAAATTCATAAGACCATTAAAAAACAAATAATGACTATCCGTTTACATACCTAACCTGGATAAACCAGAAAAGACAAAGAACAATAACCAAAACACAAATAAATTCGAAAATTTAAAAAATTCAAAAATCAAAAAGAAGACAGATAAAGTCCATTCTTCCTGTTTGAAATTTAGTGATTTATGTTTGTTTTTTATTTGTTGTTTGCATTTTGCATTTTGCATTTTGTAATTTATGCCAAAAAGAACATCAATTAGCTCTGCGGCTCTCTGCGTAAAAACTCAGCGGTTCTCTGCGGTTAAGTTTTTTTTACCGCAGAGTACCGCAAAGAAGACGCAAAGAACCGCAGAGTAGCTAAATAATAATTAGGTACACAAGCGGATAGTCATAAAACAAATTATTAACCCATGAAAAAACTCACTTTTACCATCGTTGCAACGATTATCGTCGTTCTGATCATCGCGCTATTGTTTTTCTTCGGCAATAAAAAAGAAAATTCCGGCAGGCAGGAGGTCCTTAGCGATGTTCCCGTTACAATAGACACGGTTAAAAAACAATCTCTGACCAACCTGGTGAGTCTGGTTGGGCTGATTGATCCTGAAAATGATGTGGAAATCATTACCGAGGCGCACGGGCTGATAAACAAAGTGAACTTTAAGATCGGCGAGCAGGTTAAGAAAGGAGCTGTTCTTGTTGAAATTGACGACCTCCTGATAAAATCCGACCTCGCCCGCCAGGAGATCAATTACTTCAAGGCAAAACGCGATTTCGAACGAAATAAAACCCTGTATGAACAAAATTCAATCTCAGCTTCCCAGCTCGATATCTCCCGGCTCGACATGCAGGCTGCCGAAAATGATCTGACAAGGGCAAAGAAAGCTCTTGACGACACAAAAGTAAAAGCGCCCATAAGCGGCGTTATCAACAGTAAAAAGGTCAATGAAGGCTCTTACATCCAGCAAAATTCATCTATCGGAAATATCGTTGACATTTCCACACTGAAGGTGAAGGTGAATATTTCTGAAAAAGATGCTTTCGTACTCCATCCCGGCGACAGCGTTGAGATAACTACAGATGTTTATCCTGGTCGCGATTTTTTGGGACATGTTGATAACATTGCTTCCAAAGCCGATGAAGCCCATACCTATCCTGTGGAGATACATCTTCCAAACAACCCCTCATTTCCCTTGAAAGGCGGTATGTTCGGGCGGATCAATTTCATCTCCATAACCTCCCGCGACGCCATTGCCATCTCGCGCGACGCCCTGATCGGGAGCGTAAAAAATGCCCAGGTCTTTGTGGTCAAAGGAAACATTGCATCTCTCAGGAACATCACCATCGGGCGTGAGTCGGGACAATTGCTCGAAGTATTGAATGGACTCGAAGAGGGTGAGATGGTTGTAACGAGCGGTCAGAATAATCTGTCGGACAACATTAAGGTTATCATTGTCAAATAACGCAAAACTGCTGCCATGTCTATAACCGAATTAGCTATAAAACGCCCCTCTTTCATTATCGTAATCTTTCTTGCTCTCGGAATGATGGCGGTTTTCGGGTATTACCAGTTAGGGTATGAACTGCTGCCAAAGATCGATCAACCTTATGTAACGGTAAAAACCGAATATCCCGGCGCATCTCCCGGCGAGGTTGAAAACAATGTTACCCGCCTTATCGAAGACGCGCTTTCGGGGATCGAGAAGGTGAAAAATATCAGCTCAACTTCTTACGAAGGACTTTCCATCATCGCCATTGAATTTTACCGCAACGCCACCATCAACGTTGCCGTTCAGGATGTTCAGCGGAAGGTGAACGAGATAATTTCCACCCTGCCCAAAGAGGTGAAAACCCCGTCGTTGCTTACTTATTCGGTTAGTCAGATACCGGTTTTAAGGCTTTCGCTTACTTCAAACCTCCCGGCTGCAAAATTTTACACGCTGGTTGACGACCAGATCAAACCCAGATTGTCGAGGGTACAGGGCGTAGGAAACATCTCCATCAACGGAGGGCTGAAACGCGAGATCAAGGTCAACATTGACGCCCAGAAGGTTCGATCCTACGGACTTTCGATAAGCCAGGTGGCAAATTCAATCAACGCTGCTAACCTCGATTTTCCCACAGGAAAACTAAAGGATCCGCTTCACCAGTTCGTGGTGCGCGTAGCCGGGAAATTCACTTCCCTCGAAGAGATGAATAATCTGGTTGTAGGATATTCCAAAGAGGGTGGCGAAATTCGCCTTCGCGATATCGCTGAAATCCATGATGCAACGGTTGATCCTACCCTCATCAGTCGGTTTAACGGAATCAATGCGCTCGGTTTGGAAATCCAGAAACAGAACGACGCTAACATGGTGAAAGTTTGTGAGCTGGTAAAAATAGAGTTGAAAGCGCTGGAAGCGGATTACAAAGGGCTGAACCTTCATTTCGACATTGCCGACGACCAGAGCATCTTTACGATGGACGCCGCCAATGCTGTTATGGAAGACCTTATGCTGGCAATTTTGCTTGTGGCAGCCGTGATGTTTCTTTTCCTTCATTCGGTTCGCACTTCGCTAATCGTTATGGTGTCCATTCCCTGCTCGCTCACCACCGCCTTCGTGGTAATGTGGGTGGCAGGAATGTCGCTTAACCTCTTTACTTTGCTCGCATTATCGCTGGTGATCGGCATTCTGGTTGACGACAGCATTGTTGTTCTTGAAAACATCTACCATCACCTTGAAAAAGGGGAAGACAAACTCACCGCTTCCATCAGAGGTCGCAACGAGATTGGGTTTGCAGCTATATCCATCACCTTTGTTGATATTGTAGTGTTCGTTCCCCTCGCGCTTACCACCGGGCTGATCGGCGATATCATCCGCGGCTTTTCAATAATCATCCTGGTCTCCACTCTCACGAGTCTGCTGGTCTCATTTACCGTAACTCCTATTCTCGCATCCCGCTTTGCAAAACTCGAATCCATTGATTCCGAAAGCCTACTGAACCGCTTTGGGAAAATCTTTGAAAAGGCTTTCAAATGGTTGACAGATAAGTACGCGCTGATCCTTGGATGGAGCCTGAGAAATCCTTATAAAGTGTTATTCGTGGTTTCCTCTGGATTGATTATAACGTTGTTGATTCCGGTGGCAGGAATTACAGGTTTTGAATTTATGAAACAGACCGACCGCAGCCAGTTTTCGGCGTCGCTCGAATACGCTCCGGGGACAACTCTGGAGAACAACAACCGCCAGACGCGGAAAATTGAGAAACTGATCTCAACCCTGCCGGAAGTTACGAGTATCCTTACCAATGTTGGCAAAGGGAGCGATGGCATAAGCGCCGATAACCAGACCGAGATAGTGGTTTCGCTTTGTGATAAGAATCAGCGTAAGTTATCTACTGCGGCGCTGGGCTCGAAGGTAAAAGAACTTACGGTAAAAATACCGGGAGTGAAGGTGTATGTAAACCAGATCAGTTTTGCCGGCGGGGCAAGCTCCGCTCCCGTGCAGGTGGAGATCACCGGAATCAACTACGATTCGATAATGAAGTCGGCAGGGCTTGTGGCGAAAACGCTCATTCTTACTCCCGGCGTAACATATCTGAAGTTCTCCGCCACCAGGGGAAATCCCGAAACACGCGTTGATATTGACCGTCAGAAGATGGCGGCTCTGGGATTGAGCGTCAGCGATGTGGGTTCGGCTCTTCAGGTAGCTCTTACCGGAAATAACGACTCGAAATATCGCGACGGATCGAATCAGTTTGACATCCGTGTGTCGCTCGATAAATTCGACCGCACAAATCCCGACGACATCACGCATCTTTCCTTCATCAGCAATAAGAACAAGATTATTGAACTGCAACAGTTTGCAACCATATACCAATCTTCGGGACCAACCAAACTGGAACGCAAAAACCGCAACGCTCTTACTACGGTGAGCGCTTATACCGACGGCTCTCCTGCCGGCTCAATTGTTCAGGCATTTACCGCCCGGCTGGGCGCCGCCAAAGCGGGAGGAACAACCATCGGTTTCGGCGGAGACCAGGAAGAGATGCTTACCTCCTTCCTCAGTCTTTTCGTCGCGCTCATCGCCGCCGTTATCTTCGTTTACTTTATCATGGTGATCCTGTACGATTCATTCATCTATCCCTTTGTTGTGCTGTTCTCAATCCCGGTGGCGCTCATCGGGGCAATACTCGCGCTGGCGCTAACGGGAAACACAATCAATGTTTTTTCCATCCTTGGTATCATTATGATGATAGGACTTGTCGCCAAGAACGCCATTCTGATAGTGGATCGCGCCAACGAGCGCAGGGCTGAAGGAGAGACGATTTACGACGCTCTGATGGATGCCGGGAAAATGCGTATCCGCCCGATCTTTATGACTACCTTCGCTATGGTCTTTGGAATGATGCCTATCGCAATGGCTGCGGGCGCGGGCGCCGAATGGAAAAACGGACTTGCCTGGGCTTTGATTGGGGGTTTAACGAGTTCCATGTTTCTGACATTGGTGGTTGTTCCGATTATATATGAAAAAGTTGCCCGGATGATGGAAAAACGAGATGAACGCAAACGCCGTAAACATGCCTCAGTACCGGCAATCGCATTGCTTTTGCTGATGACGTTTTTCTCCTTTGCCGGCGCTTCTCACTCCCTTGCGCAGGAACCTCTTGAATTCAACATGCAGAAAGTTCGAATTGCCATGGTATTCGATGGTGAGGCAAGGGTAAATACCCTTTACAGGTCAACCATGGAGAAGGAGATTAAAAGCCTTATGGCAGGTCAGGTAGAGGTAGTTTTTGCTGAACCTCCGGCATTCACAGGGCAATGGTCGCTTGAAAGCGTAAAAGCTATAAACGACAAACTTCTCGCCGATAAAAATGTGGATATAATCGTGTCTCTGGGCGTGCTCGCCACCCATGACCTCTGTCACCGCAAAAACATTACCAAACCCGTTATCGCCGCCCCGGTCCTGAACCGCGTTCTGCAAGACATTCCATTTACTCATGGCTCCAGCGGCATAAACAACCTGACCTATATTCAGTTGAAGCCTTCCATAGAAAATGAATTCGCAGAGATGAAAAAGATTGCGAATTTCGATAATCTTTCTATTGTGGTAAGCGCGGATTATCTCGACATTCTGAACCCCGGACGCCGACCATTCACCAATTTCGATACCATAAACGGAGTAAGAATGAACCTGATTCGAGGCGATACTTCGGCGGCGGAAATCATCAAAGCCCTACCGAAAGAAACGAACGCGGTTTACCTCGAAGCTCTCTATAAGATGAGCGAAGTTCAATTCAGCGCCCTCATTGATTCGCTTAATGCCAGGAAGCTGCCAACTTTCGGATTCGACCAGGTGGATGTGGAGGCGGGCGCGCTGGCTTCGCTTTATCCGCGCCTCATTGACCGTCTTTCAAAACGAATCGCTCTCGATATCCAGCAGATTCTTCTCGGAGTAAACGCATCTTCACTTCCGGTGGAACTGCTTACCGGCAAGGGACTTTTTCTGAATCTTGGCACATTTTACAAACTCGGACTTAAATTACTGTCATGGGATATTCTTACAGAGGCAACCATTGTTGACCTGCTTAAAAAGGATACTTCGGTTCAGTTTATCCATCTGAAAGAGGTGATGATGCTGGCTCTGGATAGTAACCGGGCTCTTGTGGCGAAAAGCTTCGAAGTGAAAGCCGGCGCAAAGAACATTGATATCGCCCGCTCCAGTCTGCTTCCGAACCTCGGCGTTTATGCGCTGGGCGCTTTGAATGACAACAAAAATTATCAGTCGCCACAAGTGGTTTCGGCAAGCGGAAACATTTCACAGTCGGTTTACTCTGAGCCTGACTGGGCAAACCTCAAAGTAACAGCATCGAACCAGCAGGCTCTGGAGGAAGAGATGAATACCCAAAAACTGAATATTGGCAACCAGGTTGCCAAAGCCTACCTGAACATCCTCGAAAGCCGCCATAATTTCCTGCTGTTGCTTAACAACCTGATGATTAGCAGGTCGAACCTGGATGTGTCGGTGATGAAAAAAGAATCGGGTTCGGTGGGTGAAAACGAGGTATATCGCTGGCAGATCGAAGTTGCCAAATCAAAAAAAGATGTTATCAACTCCTACTCCAATATGACCCAGGCTGTTTACAAACTGCTCGAGTTAATTCATGTAAGATTTCTGGTTTCTTATGATCTGGCTGATGTGGAACTTGAAACATCCGGCATGCTGATTTCCGATTCAGGATTTTTCCAAATCCTCGAAGATCCCATCCGACTTGAAAAACTGAGCCGTTTTCTGGTAAAGGAAGGAATTATGAAATCACCGGTGATCCGCCAGTATGATTTTATCATTACCGCCCAGGAGCAATTTTCGAGGTCGGCAAACATCTCCAGGTTTATACCGAATACAACCTTGTCGGGCGGCTACACCAATCGGCTATACCAGACAACTCCGGACGGATGGCCTTATCCTCCGCCTGAAGATACCTGGAATATTCAGGCAAAAGTGGAGATTCCCCTGTTTACCGGGCTTAAGAATAATGCAACTATGCAAAAAGCCCGCCTCACCCTTGCGCAGCGCAAAAGTGAAAAACAGTCGCAGCTTGACCAGCTCGAATCGGCAATTCGCAGTAACCTCACCACCCTGATGTCGGATTATCTCAGTCATAAACAATGGCTGCTTGCCGAAACCGCCGCACTAAGGAATCTTGAGCTGGTGACAAATCAATACCTGCTTGGGAAAAAAAACATTCTCGATGTGCTGGATGCTCAACAGCAGTACATCACCAGCAGCATGTCGCGTAATAGTTCCTACTATGCCCTGCTGAAAGACTATTTCGCGCTACAGGAATCGCTCGGTCAGTTTGATTACTTCGATACTGATGTAGCAAGGCAGCAGTATCTGGCGCGGTTGAAAGCTTATATGAATAATCCATGATAAATATGAAAAAAATGGACCGCGTAGACATGGAGATCATGGAGAAACACGGAGATTTTTTAATTTCTTCAACTCCGTGTAATCCGTGTCTCCGCGGTAAAAAGACAAAAATATGTATGAACAAAAAACGGAATATAAACTAATCAAAAATCACATTATGGAAACTTCAAATCATTTTAAAAAACTTATTACCTGGGCAACATTAACTCTCATTATGGGAGCAGTTTTATTCAATTCGTGTAAAACGCCCGTAAGCGGAAATGAAGAAAAAACCGCTATTACCGATACTATTAACAAACTGATGTCAGGGATAATCAACTATGCCGGACAGTTAAATGTAGATTCTACTTTTAAATTACTGAGCGCCGACAGCGGTTCGATCTATATGTCTGAGGGTATGCATTATTCAGCATCAAACCTTAAATCAGCGTTTAAAAAGGTTTACAGCGGAATAAAAAGTCAGCAGATCAAGGTCATTTTTTCAGAAGTTAAACTTCCCTCGCAGGATTTTGCAATCTGGATCGGGTTTTTAAAAAACAACTACATTACCGCCACAGACCAGGTATTTGAAGGTTATTTGTGCGAAACCTGGATTTGGCAACGCAAACCTGAAGGCTGGAGGGTGATTCATTACCATGAATCTATCTTGAAAATGCCTTCCGCAGAACAAAAATCGCTTGTGGAAACTGCTCTCGGTAAGTTGTCGGAAGAACTTGCATCGAAACCATTAAAACCTTTAGAAATGAGACAAGCTCTCACCGATTTCCTGAAGAAATATCCATCGTTTTATGGAACAACATTCGCCTTTGCACCCACAGAAGTTGACGGTAAGATTCAGAAAGCAGCGCCATATTTCTATCGTTCGGGCAATGAAATCAAACAGATCGAAATTTCTGAATCGTATGACTATACGGCAAGCGAATGGTATGCCGTACCCGCGACAACCAAAGCGCCTTTCTGGAGCGCGCCATATTATGATGATGGCGGAGGAAGCGTTGTGATGGTAACTTATGCGATTCCTTTGTTTGGCGGCGACAACAAGCTGAAAGGAGTACTTACCAGCGACCTCGAACTCAAATAGCTATGTCATGATCCGCCAACAAAGCGCTTACGCCCCGGATACAAACAGTCGCTGGATGGGTTCTATCCTGCTCAATGGACACAATACAATCGGGTTGGGATATTCAATCTCAAGCAATGGCGAGTATCCAGGCATACGTTACTGCGGGCAGTCGGACTCAGCCTACCTTGCAGGCGCCTCTATTCTCGACATTGCGGAGGATACCATCCTCGCGGGAACCATGTCGCAGTCGGTAAGCAATCGCTGGGGCGACTACTCATCTGTTTCGATTGATCCCGCCGACGATGAGACATTCTGGTACACAAACCAGTATAGCGGCAGCGCCAGCAATAAAACAAGGATCGCCTCTTTCAAATTCGAAAGCGGACCAATAGCTGTCAATGAAAAGACCCGCAACAGGATTTTCATCTATCCAAACCCCGCCAGCGGAATTGTTCAGATTGTACCCGCAACGGATGAAACAGCAGAACTGCATGTAGCCGTTGAAGACCATATCTGATGACTTATACTGCATACAGGTTAAATTATAACATTCTGATCGTAAAACAGATAATAACAAATTAGTCATTTAACAAATACACATGGAAACTTCAAATCAGAGAAAACAAATCGAACAATATCTCATCGAAAAAGCAATGAAAGATGAGACATTCCGCAAACGATTGCTGGAAAATCCAAAAGAAACCATAGAACAGGAGTCCCGGTTAAAACTGCCTGATTCAATAAACATCAGGGTTCTACAGGAAGATTCCGAAACGGTTTATCTTGTTCTTCCACGAACGACGGATGGTGCACAGGAAGATGAACTCACCGAAACAGAACTTGCATCTGTTGCAGGAGGAGCGGATGGTTATTCAAATGGATGCAATGAAACTTACGCGTTGTTTTGCCACTGACGATTGAAGTCAGGGAAACACAAGAAGTCAATGTGCCGGTCTTGCCTCCTTCAGCGGCGTTTTACCGGCGCCATGCGAATTGTCGCCTGCTTTTGAAAAATCATTGGCAATCCGGCTGATTATACTTTTGAATTCTATCAGGTTCAAAGGCTTATTCAGCCATTCCCTGCCTTCGAGATCCCCGGTAGGAAATGTAGTTAGCCTGTTTAAAACATCTAATTCAGAAATAATCGGCTTTCTGACGATATTTATCGAAGCGCCTCCCCAGTTGAAAGTAAATGTTGACGGAATTTTTTCCAGATCAATTATCTCAATGGCATCGTTTCGTCGCACCAGTCTGGAAAGCATTTCGGCAATCCGGTTGAGTTCTTTGTCAATCTCATCGAGGGTAAGCGGATGAACTTTTGGCGATAAATTCACTTGGTTACTAACGGTAAGGGATACAACCTTCCAGTCGAAATTCAAAGGTGGAATAATGCCCATTAATTCAAACACATTTAAAGGTTCAGCTCCGCCCCAGTTGTAAGCAAAGGTTTTCGTAATCCGCCGGAGCTTCATAAGCACATAAATATGGGAAAGAATGGCTTTATCCCGTGCGTGTGAAAAAATATCCCGCCAGTTGAAAGAAAAATCTGAGGCGATGCACGCGACGTCGAATAAATCTTTCGGATTATCTCGCTCCACCAGCGTATTTATTTTATTGGCGAGAATATTTTCGACGGTATCAACCGGAATCGCGCCTGCCATAACCGGGATTTCCCGAAGTTCTGCAATATTATTAATCATCTCGATCTTCATCTCCTCGTTCTCTGATATCCATAGGCGAATAAAATCAGGGTGCCGAACTGTTTTATTATCGGAGAGGTGAAATTGTGTTTTAAGGATAGTCAGAATCTTCTCTGAAGCGGTTGCAAACCCATTATTCCGGTTGGCAAACAAATCAAGATCAGGGCTGTACCGGTGATTTAAATAAAACCTTGCCAGAGCTGCTCCACCGGTAAGATAAAATGGACCAAAATTACCCGCCAGTGCGCTTAAAACTTTGTCCTGAAGCGCGTAAAGTTCAGTGTAATTGTGGGCGTTGGATGGCATCGTTCATCTTCCTGCTTTTCGGTTTAATCTATTCTGACTTCAAGCCACGGCAATTCAGCCGAGGTTATTGGGGTTGACCTGCCACGTTGATCTGCCGGTTTAACGCTTTTTCGGAAAAACATTTTTCTTCATAAACTGTTTTTCCAGAAAAATCTCTGATGTTTATTTCCACGGAACCTGGCTTGCTTAGTAATGAAGAAATTCGGAATTGTCCGGTTGATGGATTAGGAAATGCAGTAACTGTGAGTACTTCCGGAGATTTGACTCCTGTTGTAACATCCCAGATCATTGTAAAGAAACCCCTGCCATGTGTAGCCGCAAGCACTGTATTATCAGCTTTTCTAAGTTGAAGCATGTCAACGCGAACATTAGCCATCCCGGCATTGACGGGCTGCCATTCAACCGGATTTTCCGCAAGGTTGAAACATTCCCAAACCCCGGTTTCGGTGGCAATCAATGCCTGACGATTATTCTTAGGATGATATAATGCCCATCTGACAGGCATATCCGGCAGATTTCCTTCAACATCGCGCCATGTTTGCCCGCCATTGTAAGTTTGCCAAACAGAGGCAACACCATAATTTGAAAAAGTCACCATCAGTGTATCTTCCGATTTGCCAATAGCAATGGAAGAGATACTCGCCGTGGGAAACGCGGCGCTGCCAATATCGGTCGTCACAGGATTATCGGTTTGCGCTTCCAATACTTTGAATAACCTTCCAGATTCAGATCCTACAAAAAGTGTTGACGACCCGTTTGGCGACCAGGGCGAATACTTCACCGCAGTGAAAAATACCTGAGTTCCCGTATGCAGGGTTATAAAGGTTCCCGAGGAATTATTAGTCAGATCGCTAAGCCTGAGAATTTGATCCTGCCAGTTACCCAGATAATCAACAGCATTACAATATAGCATTTCAAGTTTATAATCGAGGTCGGCAGGAGAGACAAATGTTCCGCTTGACCAGGAGCCAAGCGAGTTCTGATAATTCAAGTCATAGAAAACCGTGTACTGATTGTAATAATAGGAAGATATTGATATTGCAGGATTGAGTTCATTAAAGAAACAATAGGCGCCATCTCCGCCTGTCACCATATCGTTAATGGTAAGCGGATCGCCAAGTCCAAGGTACAGAAGAGAGCCGTTATCCTGCAAACCGCCATAGAACTGGTTAAACCCGGCTATCGGATTAAGCGCGCAGGTGTATGCCTGAAGCGTTCCATAGTCTTTGTTGCGTTCGGAGAAATAAGGAACTGTTGACGAACCTTCGTTGGTGTAAAAAACGCCGCCGTCGCTTCCGAACAGGATTTCATCGGAAGATCCCGGTTTATATACAATGGCATGTTGATCGGCATGAATGTAATCCTGACCGCCGCCGCTGTACATCTTTGACCAGTCGCTGACGCGAAGCCAGGATGACCCGCCGTTGAAAGATTTGTGAACATCCAGACCGCCGATATAAAGCCAGTCGGCATTGTTTGGATCTACGGCAATATCGAGTGCATGCCATGCAATGGTTGCAAAATTTGTTCCCGATGTCAGGTTCGTTGGAAGGGGTTTCTTAACCCATGTTATGCCTTTATCTGCCGACCGGAGGATATGATCGCAGTAGAAATATATGAACCCATTTGCGTTGCTGACAAATCCGCTGGCGATCAAAGCATAGACGATATTGGAATTTGCCGGTGAATTTCCGAGTACAACGCGTCCCGGAATATTGTTTCCCGGACTCGCCTTAATCTCTGCCTGAAACTGCTCATTAACTGTCCATTGCAACCCATTGTCGGAATATAACAACACTGCTGCGCCCTCGCCGTCGAGATTTGGACGAGTCCCAACATAGAGCCGGTTATCGGCTCCAAGGGCAATGTCGGAAACACAATAAGGAACGGTAGAGCCTGTAATCAGCGGCAAAACCTGCTGCCAGGTTGCGCCGTCATCCGCCGAACGGAATAATCCATCGGATGGCAAACTTTGATGCTGGCTTCCTTTGTACAATCCCGATGCTACGCCAACATATAAAACGCTTACAGCGTTTTCAACTCTCACCACAATATCAGTTACATAAGCAAAGAGTTCTGTTCCCGGAATATGGTACCAGGTAGCTCCGCCGTCATCGCTTCTGCCGATGCCGAAACCGAGACCGGAACTTTCACGGTAGGTTTGCATGGCGGTTTCAACTTCGCCTGTTCCAACATAAAATGTCTGAGGATTCTGTGGATCATAAGCCAGACATCTGATTGCCATAGTACTCCAGAAATCGCCTACAGGTATCCACAAACTGCCGGCGCTTGCGATATTGTTGTTGTACCACAATCCTCCGGTAACTCCGCCCGCCCAAACTTTTTTATGCAACGAATCATTGGGATCATACATGATTGCACGGGTGCGACCGCCCATGTTGCATGCATAACCCTGCCATAAAATCGCGGGGCTTTTTTCCGATGGCGTCATTGACCGGGTTTGTTCGTAAGCCGTTACCAGTCTTTCGCGGGGAACCGCTCCGGTGGCGGGATCAAAAGTCATCAGAAATTCATGAAAAGCGGCGATGTCGGGCTGATCTGCCGGTTTATCATTTTCATTTTGTTGTTGTTTAACCGCAGGCGCATTTTTTTGAAGCGATAACAGATAACCTTCATATTTTTCCCTTTTTCCAGTGGTCTTCCGAGTTTCTCCGGTTATCGTCACGATGCCGGCGATGACCAGCGAAACAATGATTAAAGCAGCAATCGCAGTGATTGGCTTTCCTTTATTTATGATCCGTTTCATGAATTAATTTTTGGTGGTTGGTTTCGTAAATTTTAATTCTGTTTCAGATTGTTTTAAACCAAGTGAAATTTGAAGACAAACTCAGCATAAATACTTCAAAAGGCTAAATTATAAAATTTTAACGCAAATTCAAAGTCTGAGTCCACTCCAAAAAGTAGTTTAAGGTGAATCTACCCACCCCCCGCCCCTCCCTACCCGTAGGGAGGGGAGTACCTCTGCTTAGGCAATAAACTGTATATCTTGCTGTTGTGCTTAGCAGTGCTTCTCCCCTCCCTTTTCAAGGGAGGGGTTGGGGGTGGGTAAATTGACTGCAAACCTTTCTCATAGACTTTTCGGAGTGGACACAAGTCTTAAATTTCAAGTCTCAAATTCCATATCTCAAATTCCAATAAGGTACAAACATAGTTCCTTTATAATTATCTTTATAACGACAGGCAAGATATTTTCAATCAATGAACTTCAGGCGTCGTAACCTTTTAAATGGGTTAATTTTTGAATATAAAAGCGTATATTCACAAAAAAATTACATGTATGTCAGGTCTTTAAGATACTAACAGGTTTCACTTCTAATCCTGACAGGTCTCACTTCTAAACCTGACAGCGTCTAAAAGACCTGTCAGTGATTTAAAAGATCCGTCAGAGACGAAATATTTATAGTTGATAAACATGGAATCAGCCAAAAGTAGTAAAGAAAAATTAGTTTTGTCAATTTAGGTAAACAATCGGATACTCAATAAAGATAAATATGGAACTCCTCACCTTCAAACACTGGTCTGATTACGAACTAATAGACACAGGAAGCCGCGAAAAGCTGGAGCGTTTCGGGAAATACATCCTGGTCCGCCCCGAACCACAGGCAGTTTGGCAGAAAGTGCTGGCTGATAGCGAATGGGAACGAATGTCACATGCCCGCTACGTTAGAGTTAAAGGGAAAAAGTCACCCGGCGACGATGTAGAACGCGGTACCTGGAACCGTAAAACCCAAATGCCAGATCAATGGACTATCAGCTATCGCTACAAAGACATGAATCTCGCCTTCCGCCTCGGACTCACAGCTTTCGGTCACATTGGCGTATTTCCGGAACAGGCGAATAACTGGAATTATATTTACGACGTTATAGTTCAAAGTTCAAAGTTCAAAGTTCAAAGTTCAAAATCGCCAACTTCCCAGCTTACCAGCTTACCAGCTTATCAACTCACCAACTCTCCGGCAAAAGTCCTCAACCTTTTCGCCTACACCGGCGGCTCCTCCCTTGCTGCCCGCGCCGCCGGGGCTGATGTGGTGCATGTTGATTCGGTGAAGCCGGTAATCACCTGGGCAAAAGAGATTATGACCGTTAGTGGATTGGACAATATCCGTTGGGTTGTTGAAGATGCTATGAATTTCGCGCGGCGGGAAGTAAAGCGAGGAAACCATTACGACGGGATTATTCTCGATCCGCCCGCTTATGGACGAGGTCCTGATGGGGAAAAATGGATTTTAGAGGATTCGATTGACGAGCTTATAGCGCTATGCCGACAATTGCTGGAACCAGAACATGGTTTTTTAGTTCTAAGCCTTTATTCCATGGGTTTTTCAGCATTGGTTGCCGAAAGCCTGGTGAAAAGCCGTTTCGGCGATATTCCCGGACTGGAGATTGGAGAATTTTATTTCGAAGACAGGGCAAAGAGGAAATTGCCGCTTGGAACTTTTCTGAGGGTTGTTAGCTAAAAAATAGCGCCATTGGAAAAATCGCTGGTTTGAAAATGACATTATAAGACAAACACTCAGGAAATAAATTTTACTCAAAACTGGATAAAACCGCGTTTTAAAAATTCCAGGAATGAGCCTGCTCCGAAAAGGAAGCAATTTGGACTAAAGTCCAGTAACTATCTGGTTATCAATTGCCACTACCTTAAGGTAGTGGCAATTCAAGTTGCTGACATTCCGGGCATTAGCCAAATTATTATTTTTCTAACTACTTTTCGGAGTGGATTCAAGTATCAAATTCCATGTTCCAGATCTCAGGGGAAAAACGAGAGAAAGTCATGGTTGTAAAAAGCCTTGTAAGCAAGGATTTGGTATTTGAGACTTGGTATTTGTAATCGGAATGTTATAATTTAACCTCTTTGCAGTCTATATAGCTTTAAAATGACCGGACAGCGCGAACATAAGTAGTGATGAACTTATCATAGTAATATTGGTAGCCATCATAAAATGACTGGTACCAGGCGTAGTTGGCGTCGTACTCAGAAGAACTCCAGTAATTGTTGCCGGAAAAACTGCCAATTACTGTTTTTTGGAGGTAAATTTGGTTCAGTTCATCCTTAGAGGGTAAAAACCAGTCATCGTATCCGTTCAACACAAGATCGTTGCATAGCCGGGCGGCGATATCAGCCGCAATGCATCTGTTAACAATAGTTGATGTATTGAATTGTCCAACGCCAATAGCCGTAGGTTCGCTTCCCAGGGCGATTCCGTTACAGCCCCATTGCGCGCTGTTACTTTGGTCGGTAGTTGCGGAAATAAGCCCATGCTGCCCAGTGCCATCAATAAAAAATATTAATCCGCCTCCAAAACTCTGTCCAATCAGATATTTGTTGATTTCCATCTCATTTCCATAAGCTGTTCCCACACTGTTCACAGCATAAGCGCGGAAATAAAAATGTGTGGTTGGGTTTAAGTTTGTAAGCGTACTTAAAAACTCACCGGCTCTGCTGCCATCTGTCGTATAACTATTTGCAAGTGTCGGATTTGGGCTGGTTCCCCAGCAAACGCCGGAGATTGTAATCATTGCTCCTCCATCAGACACTACAACTCCTCCGCTGTTGGCTATGGTTGCAGTAAGGTTTGTAATTGGCTTTGTTGTAACTGAAGGCAGAATTGGATGCAGCAGGGTTGTAAAATATATTTCATTGCCATATACAGTCCCAACGCTGTTTGTTGCATAAGACCTTAAGTAATATTGGGTATTTGGAGTGAGGCTGTCGAGGTTATTCACAAACATACCTGTTCCGGCTCCATTGATGGTTTTACTGTTTGCTATTGTCGGGTTAGCGGTTGTACTCCAGCATACTCCGCGAGCTGATATATTGGCGCCGCCGTCAGAGGTTATCTTTCCTCCGCTTTCGGCTGTATTCAGAGTAATATAAATTGCCGGGTCAGTTGTAACAGTCGGCAAAACCGGCGAGGTAGTAAAGGTTTGCTCGTCGCCATACACAGTTCCCGAACCGTTTGTTGCATAAGCCCTCACATAGAAAAGTGTATTGCCGGTTAACCCTGTCATATTGCTTGTAAAAACACCTGTTCCGGTTCCATCGGCGCTATGGCTGTCCATAATTGTAGGTTTCGATGTTACACTCCAGCAAACACCTCTTAATGTAACGTTTGCGCCCCCGCCCGGCGTTACATTTCCACCGCTCATTGCCGTAGTTTGAGTAATATTTGCCACTGCGGTTGTTGTAATAGTTGGTAATGTAACAAAGGTAAATTCATATCCATAAGCAGTTCCAATGGAATTTACTGCATAAGCTCTTACATAATACAAGGTGTTTGTTGTAAGTCCTGTAAGGTTGCTGACAAATTGTCCGGCGCCGGTTCCGTTGGTTGTATAATTATTGGCGACTGTTGGGTTCGGGCTTGTGCCGAGGCATATATCACGGTAAACGACTGGAGATCCTCCGTCGGATATGACGCCTCCTCCGCTTGTAGCCGAGGTTTGAGTAATGTTTGTAAGCGCCGAAGTTGTTACGGTTGGATAATTTGGATTTGCAACCATAATCATGCTATTTGATAAAGCGGGATTGCTGGTTACACACGCCCGACTGGATGTAACAATACAAATCACATTATCGCCATTCCATGGTATATATGAATAAGAGCTGATGTTTGCTCCAACGTTAACTCCATTAATCAGCCACTGATAAACAGGCGCGCTTCCTCCGTTTACAGAAGTTGCAGTAAAAGTAACTGGCGAACCCGGAGCAAAAGGATTTGCTGAGGAAACAATGGAATCGCCGACAGGCAGAATCGAATTCACTATCATTGTCACTGCGTTTGATGTTGCAGGATTTCCATTTACACATTCAGCGTTTGAATTTAATAAACAGGTAACTACATCGTTGTTTGCCGGAATGTAAGTATAGTTGGCGTTTGTTGCCCCACTAACATTCCTTCCATTTACTTTCCATAAATATGCGGGCGATGAACCTCCATTTACAGGCGTCGCAGTATAAGTAACGTGAGAGCCTGCACAAACCGAATTAGCAGACGCAACTACCGAAATACCGATCGGATTTAATGAATATACTTTCATTGTCAATGGGTTGGATGTTGCAGGATTTCCATTGACACATTGAGCGTTTGAAGTCAATAAACATGTAACTACATTATTGGTAGCCGGAACGTAAGTATATGCAGCATTTGTTGCGCCGCTAATATTCGTTCCATTAACTTTCCATTGATACGAAGGATTTGTTCCGCCATTGACAGGAATAGCGATGAAAGTAGCGGAAGTACCTGAACATACAGGGTTTGCCGATGCAGTTATTGAAGAGCTTACTGTTGTATATGAAGCGCAGGCGGTTGTAAAAATCATCTCATTACCATAGGCGGTTCCCGCGCTGTTTGTTGCATAAGTTCTCACATAATAAATAGTGTTTGGAGTGAGATTTTTCAGATTACGTGAAAAAATACCTGTTGCTGAGCCATGCACTGTTTTGCTGCCGGCAGTTGTTGGGTTGTCGTGTAAACTCCAGCAAACTCCCCTTACCGTCAATAACGCTCCGCCATCCGAAGTAACATTTCCCTGAATCGTTGCAGTTGTTGATGTGAGATTGCTAACGGCTATGGTAGTAACTGTAGGTAATGCAGGAGGTAACGTTGACTGGTTTATTATGGTTGCCGCAGAATTTCCGCAGGCAAAATATGCCCAAACGTACCTTGTATATGATGTATTACAGGTTAGCCCGGGTTCTGTTTTGGCAACCGCGGTACCCAAATCGGTTGCTGTGCTATAATCTTTAACTATATTGAACTTATAACCTGTAGCGCCCCGAACTGTATTCCAGTTCCAGATTATCTGATTTTGCAATGGCGCATGGATGCCGGCAACAGGATTTGCAGGCAGAGGCAAAAGATTTATGCCAAGGTACGACCCTAAACTTCTCCAACACTTGCCATGAGCAGAAACGAAAACAGCGCCATTCGAAGTACCAAAATTAACAGTTATCGAGTTTGTACCCTGCCCGTCGGTAATAGTAGCTCCGGGAGGAACTTTCCATGTATAACCGGTGGCTCCCGATAATGCTGCAATTGAATAAGTTTCCCCATAAGCATTCATGCATGGTCTTACGTTTCCGCTGATTGAACCTGGCGCTGCAACAGTGCCGGCGCTGCCAACAGGAACCCAACCGGCGCCGTTGAATAGTTGAATATCATTGCAATCGGTATTAAAGATTAAAAGACCGGTAGCCGGTGAAACAATTGCATCGCGCTTGGCGGTATTCATTTTTGGAGGAAGTAACCCATTGTTAGTAGATTTCATATCCAATCCCGACAAAGAGTCAGGCTTGTTGTTATTACTCTTTATTCCCACCTGTCCAAATGAAATGACAGAAATACAACAGAGGATCAAGATCAGCAAGCAAATTTTTTTCATTCTATCGAATAGTTTAATTGACATTGATTTCATTTTGAGCGTGTAAAACTATGACTTTTTTGCCATTTTCCGGAGCAAAAATTTGATTCGCCTTGCAATAAATTTCCAATATGTTATATTCCTGATTATTACAATTCGGACTAATCCGAAAGGAAAAACACCATAAATAATTCGGAAACGCCAATAATTCATAATTAATTCTGAATTTTTTCACCACTTTGCGTCTCGCGGTGAAAAAATTATCAATCATTTCATGCCTTGGTCGGAGAAGTTTAGACAGAAAAGATTGTTTTCACATTGCCTGTTTCTGGCGGAATATACACTGCAAACGGGCTAAATTATGACATTCTGACCGCAAATTCCAAGTCGCACATTCCAATCCTTCACAGGATTTGGATCTCTCATCCCTCGTCCCTCGTCCCTCGTCTCACATTCCCAACTGGTTCAGCAAAAACTCATAATCCACCAGCGTATTCTCAATCTGCTGTTTAGTGGCTTGGCCTGAGCCGTGTCCAACGTTGTAATCAATAAATAGAAGTATCGGGTTTATCTGTCCGGGGTTGTTCTGAAGAGCGGCGGCAAACTTCTTAGCATGAAGAGGATCAACGCGACTATCGTTAGCGCCTGTGCGGATGAGCATGGTAGGAACATTCAATCCCTGACGTATATGTTGATATGGTGAATACTGAAGCAGGTTTCGGAAGTCGGCTTCGTTGTCGGATGAGCCATATTCCGGAATCCAGTAACGCGCAATAAGGAACTTGTGGAAGCGGATCATATCAATCAGCGGCACGGCGCAAAGGATGGCTTTGTATAGGTCGGGTCGCTGGGTTGCAATGGCGCCCATCAGCAGCCCGCCGTTGCTGCCGCCGCGGGCGGCGATTTTCGACGGATTTGTATATTTCTCGCTGATTACCCATTCAGCGCAGGCGTTGAAGTCGTCGAAGCAGTTCTGTTTCTTCATCAACATTCCATCCTCGTGCCACTTTTCACCGTATTCATCGCCGCCGCGGATACCTGGTTCAACTACGATGCCGCCACGGTTAATAAATGCGGCATAATATCCATAGTAACCCGGGGCAATTCCCGACCGGAAGCCACCGTAGCCGGTAATCAGCACAGGATTGGCGCCATTGGGCTTCATATCCTTGCGGTAAACGAAGTTACAGGGGATGCGCGTACCATCTTTGGAAGTATAAAATTTTACCTCCCCGGTAATGTTGGTCATATCAATAGGCATTTTGCGGGAATAATAGAGTCTCCATTTAAAATCGGACGGCGAAGCCACGAACATTTTTCCAGGTGAAGTATAGGAGCTCATATAGATATAAACGGAATCTTCATCACGGTCGTAACTTACGTAGCTCACGTTACCTATCTCCGGCAGTTCGAGAGGTTTGATCTTTTTTCCGTTTTCGTCAAAAAGCGTTAACCTGCTCTGAATGTCCTTCTTATCCTGAACGATCAGGCGACCGTCTTTCAGAGCTTCTACATTTTCCAAAACGGTTTCGCCTTCGGGGATCAATACTTTCCAGCTTGCATAAGCGGGGTTCGCCTTGTCGGCAACCATAAACCGATAGTTCGGGGCTTTGTCGTTAGTGAGGATGTATAGTTTGTCGCCAATCGCATAAGGATATGCCTGCGCCTCTTTGCTTTCATAAACCAGTTGTCCTTCGTCATCTGAACCCGTCTTCTTCATGAAACATTTGTTACCGTTAAAATCACCTTCGCCATAAAAAGTAACATCGCTGTAACGGTTATCGTAGATGTAAAATGAGTTTTTTGCATCAGTTGTTGTGCCGATGAATTGCACTTTTTCAGCCGGGTCGCCCGCTTTCCAGAGGTAGCTCTTCAGCGGGAGTTGCTTATCTATATTTTCCTGGCTGCGAATGGTAAAATATCCGTGTTTCTGGTCTTTGGTCCACTGAAAATTTGTGGTGTTTGCCATTACCGGATAAAGGATTTTCCCGTCGCGGGTGTTGATTATGTATGTAGTGGTGATCTCTGCCCCGCTTTTCTGAACGCTCACCGCTGCCATTTCACCGTCATAAGTATATTGCGCTCCGGAGGTGGAGGTTTTACCTGTTGTATCAAGTTTCACGGGATCCCAGATAAGAACTTTCTTCCCGTTGAGGATTGTGTAAATGGAGGATTGCTTATCGCCCTTCTTTTTAATTGTCTGGAAAACCCGTTTACCTTCTTTGGACATGGGTCCTTCATAGTCCATATCAATAAATGCGGAAATCTCCTCGCGAAGACCGGGATGCTCTTTTTGAGTGGATTTCATAAACTGAACGCTATATTCGTGCTGCGCTTTTGTCCACTCAATCACTTTCGGATCGGTCTTGTCTTCGAGCCAGCGGTAGTTATCAGTAAGGAGTGCGCCATGGAGAGTGTCAACAACGGGTTGTTTCTGTGTTGCGGGAGGATTGAACTTTGTTTGCGAAAATCCCATTATCGGGAGGCATAAACAAACGATTGCATAAAGTTTTTTCATGATCAGTTTTTTTTTAAATGTTTTTCTGAATTAACCGGCAAATGTAAACCATGAAGAACCAAGCGATAAAAAATTTCGATGAACCTTTACTTTCACACGACCTGCGTTCATTTCGTCTTTGGGATTATTATAAGTGTGGAAATATACAACAGGTGTTGAATATATATACAGAGTACTTAATTACACAGATAAACAGCATGTTACCTTGATTTTGAAAATGTAGTGATTATTTATTCAACACTTCATAATGCTTAATTTTCATTATCACAATTTATAATCAGATGATAAACAAATAGATAGACTGATATTTTTGTCTTTGGCATTGTTATTGATTACCCTTTTGGATAAAATGAACATAAAAATCCATAGCCATGAAAACTAAAATTATTTCCCTCGTTGCGTTACTCCTCTTTTTCTGTGTCAGTATTCTTAACAGTCAGGAAGCGCCCACCAAAAACAATCCACCCTCTTCGGGCGCAATAAGCGTTTACTGTTCCCCTGAATTATATGATCTGACTACTATTTTGGCAAAAGAATATGACAGATCATCGGCTGGACAATTAATTAACGTCGTTAAAACGGAGGATTCCAGAGTTGCCTCGTTGCCAGGCACAGGCGAAAATATATATCTGATTTCAAATGAGTTTCGCACTGCGCCAAATCAGGAAACTGTTTTTCAGATTGTTGTCGGCAGGGAAATCATAGCGCCGGTTATCAGTTCGAAAAATCCTTTTCTTGCCGAAATTCTTCAGAAAGGTATTTCCCGTGAAGCTATGGTAAAAAGTTTGGAAACTTCCGGAACTATGAATTGGGGCACACTTTTGAAAAACGGACAGACTGCTCCGGTAAATTATTATATTCTTAATGATAATTTTACAAGATTGGGGGTAGCTAGTTTTCTCGATGCAAACAAGTCTGCAATGACAGGAATGAAAAGTGAAAACAGGAATGAACTGATTTCCGCTCTTCAAAGCGACCCAAATGCCATCGGTTTTTGCAGGTTGACAGATATTCTTTCGCCAAACACGGAAAATATGGCAGAGAACATTCAACTGCTTCCTATTGATAAGAATGGGAATGGAAAACTTGATTATATGGAGGATATCTATGCTAACGTAGGAGATTTTTCAAGAGGCGTATGGATAGGAAAATATCCTAAAGCGCTGATTAGTAACATTTATTCTGTTACCAGGTCACAACCGGTCAATGAATCTGAAATTGCATTCCTGCGATGGGTTTTAACCTCGGGACAGGTATTTCTGAAGAACAATGGTTATAGCGACCTCGTGAGCAACGAAAGACAATCGCAACTTGATAAATTGGTGGGGCAGCCGATCTATGCTGAATCGCAAAAGGAACCCAACTCAATTGCAAGTATGATTCTTATACTTCTTGTCGTAATAATCGTGATCAGTTTCATTATTGATTTGATGATCAGGAGATACAAAATGAAAACAGCAACCTTCGGAAATATGAGTTCCAGCCAATCCAAGATTTTTGACGAAAATAATGTAGTCATTCCAGGCGGACTTTATTTTGATAAAACCCATACCTGGGCATTCATGGAGCAGAACGGAACTGTAAAAATCGGTATTGATGACTTTTTACAACACATCACCGGCTCTATCACACGTATCGAAATGAAGAAACAGGGCGACAGGATAAGAAAAGGGGAACAGCTTTGCTCCATTATCCAAAAAGGGAAACAACTGAATATTTACGCGCCTGTTTCAGGAACTATTAAGGCTCAAAACCATGGGTTGACGCTCAATTCCTCCTTGCTAAATCACGCTCCATATTCCGACGGATGGGTTTATCAGATTGAACCATCCAATTGGTTGAGGGAGATAGAATTTTTATCCATGGCCGATAGATATAAGAGCTGGCTAAAAGGTGAATTTACCCGTGTGAAGGATTTCCTTGCTTTTTCCATTCAGGTAAATACTCCGGGGTTTTTACCGGTAGCGCTTCAGGATGGCGGCGTTCTTAAAGACAATGTCCTGGCTGATTTCGGTCCACAGGTTTGGGAAGATTTTCAGATGAAATTTATGGATGTTTCGAAATAAAAAATTAACGCCATATAAACCAAAATATTATGGGAATTAACCGACGTGGGTTTTTTAAGGTACTCGGTATAACCGGCGCCGCCCTGACTGTGGGCAGGGAACTCAAAGCAGCCCCCAATGGAAACAGCGACATAGAATTTCGCGGAGTACTTTACGATTCCGCGCGTTGCAAAGGCTGCCGGGGTTGCGAATATGACTGCGCCGAAGCCAATGGTTTGCCACTGCCGGAACCGGGTCAAAAGATACCAATGGTTCGCAATACAAGTGAAGTGAAACGCACTGTTGTTAATGAGTACAAAACATCCAAAGGGACAGTATTCATTAAAAAGCAGTGCATGCATTGCAACGAACCAGCCTGCGTGGCAGCCTGTCTCACGCAAGCCATGCATAAAACTACAATCGGTCCGGTTATCTGGCGTGGCGATAAATGTATGGGATGCCGCTATTGCATGGTTTCCTGTCCGTTCGATATTCCAAAGTTTGAATTTCACAGCGCTAACCCAAAGATCGAGAAGTGCGACATGTGCTTCAACCGGCTAAAAACCGGTGAAATGCCTGCCTGTGCCGCTAATTGTCCGAATGACGCCCTGTTTTATGGTACCCGCCGTCAATTGATTAAGGAAGCGCGTAAAAGGATTGTGGAAAATCCTACGCTTTATGTAGATTCTCTTTATGGCGAACATGAAGCCGGCGGTACTTGCTGGTTATACCTTTCACCTGTAAGTTTCAAGGAACTTGGGATTAAAACCGACATTCAAAAAGCTTCCTATCCTGCTTTAACCAAAGGATTTCTATACAGCGTGCCTTCTGTATTTGTGCTGTTTCCGGCGCTCCTGCTGGGCATTCATCAGGCAACAAAAAAAGATAAGCCAACAACAGAGGAGGAATAACCATGAGCGAAAAACATCCCATTACAATTGACAATGATGGAAAATCTTTATGGAAATTCCTGATAAGCGAACTTAAACCAAAAGGCAAATGGCTTACTCCTTTTAATATCATTTCCATCCCAATTATTTTGCTGGGGTTGGTTTTGATTGTCATCCGTTTCTGGAAAGGGATCGGCGCTATTACAAATCTTACCCAGGAGGTTCCCTGGGGACTATGGATCGGCTTCGATGTTGTTACCGGAGTAGCGTTTGCCGGCGGCGCTTATGTTCTCACTTTTATGGTCTATATCCTGAACATGAAGAAATACCATTCGATTGTACGGGTAACTGTACTAAATGGTTTTCTTGCGTATGTGTTTTATGCGGGAGCGCTTCTCCTTGATTTGGGTCGCCCCTGGAATGTAATTAACCCCATTATCGGCAACAATTTCGGCGTTAACTCTGTACTATTCCTCGTTGCCTGGCATTTTTTGCTTTACATGATCGCCCAACTGATTGAATTTTCGCCGGCTATTGCTGAATGGCTCGGAACCAGACACATTCATAAGATACTTTCGGGAATGACTGTTGGCGCGGTTATTTTCGGGATCACCTTATCAACGCTTCATCAGTCGGGGCTTGGCGCGCTATATCTTATGGCAAAAGAGAAGATTCACCCGCTCTGGTATTCCGAATTTATTCCGATAATGTTTTTTGTATCAAGCATCTTTGCCGGACTCTCGATGGTTATCTTCGAAGGTTCTATCAGCGATAAAGTTTTCTTCTGGCAGATAAGCGAAAAAAATCACAAGGCGCAGGGTGGGATTATATGTGGACTGGCAAAAATCTGCGCCGGGACGATGTTTGCGTACTTTTTCCTTCAGGTCCTTGTCTTTATTCACGGCAGACACTGGGATTTACTCAACACGCCGATGGGATACTGGTATTTGCTTGAAATGCTGGGCTTTGTTTTTTTGCCGATGGCCCTCTTCTATTATAGTTACCGTCGAAACAGTATCCTTCTGATTCGTATTGCCGCCATTATAACCATGCTGGGAATCATTCTGAACCGGCTGAATGTTACTGTAATCGGCTTCAGATGGGATGCGGCGATAAGGTACGTCCCTTCGTGGATGGAACTGGTTGTAACGCTTACGGTAATTTTTACTGAAATATGGATCTTCAGGTGGGTCATTAACCGTATGCCGGTTTTGCGGGATTCGCCATCCTGGACCAAGGAAAATAAAAATTAAAATAGCAATTCTTTATTAGTTATTAATCATTATTAATTATAAAGCCATGGACGGATTTACTTATTACAACATTTTTGAGACAAAGGGAATGGAATATCTGATTATCATCACATTCCTTGCTCTTCTTATTCCTTTTTCAATCATTTTGAACAGGAAGGTTAAGATTAAAAAACAGATACAAAAGGTTATGGGCATCCTTACGAGCAGTATTTTAAAAATTCCGCAGGGCGTGTTATACAGCCGCAGTCATACCTGGGCTCACCTTTCAAAATCAGGTATTGCCGATGTTGGCATGGATGATCTGCTGCTCCATATTACGGGCGAAGTAAGGTTAAACTACTTGAAAAAACCAGGCGAGCCTATTGCCAAAGGGGAATTAATGACTGAAATTGACCATCAGGGGAAGATGTTGAAAATTTTCTCGCCCATTTCGGGACAGGTCATGGAAACAAATTCCCTGCTGATCGAATCACCAGGGATACTGAATGAGGATCCTTATGAAACCGGTTGGATTTATAAAATAAAACCTTATAATTGGAAGTCAGACACTAATTCGTACTATCTGTCGGATGCGGCAACAATCTGGTCAAAAAAGGAGGTTGAAAGATTCAAAGATTTCCTCGCCGTGGCGATGCCAAAACACATGCCCGACTCCTCTGCGGTTGCAATGCAGGATGGGGGCGAATTGAGAGATCAGTTGCTGGCAGAATTACCGGATGAGATTTGGTGTGATTTCCAGAAAGAGTTTTTAAATAACCAATAGAAAAACCGTTGCAGGAAATTAATTATGAGCCCACTTCGAATAGTTGATGATTCTTCGGTCGCCAATTTCGCTCAAACTCCTTTACCTGACCGCCAATGTTACCAATGTCAAAAGAAACCGCATTGTCCCCATGCCTTTTACTTTTATGATTATCAATGATCAGGCAAAAGGCAATTATTAATTCAAGGTTACAATCATTGTCAGCAATAATGGAGTAGTTGTCGCCTTCAAACCAGCTAACAGCTTCTTTCTCCCACCAGGCTACCTGAGTATTATTCCTGTAAACCGAATATTTTCTTCCCCGATGTCCATAAATGTGATAGATGTCTGGACTGAAATGACATTGATAATGCATCTTCCAGAATGAATCTGCTTTAAATTCTATTGTACTATTGTAATCGTGAAGCCTGATCCGATATTTCGGTTTCCAGAAGAACCATTGCTTATTGATTGTGAGTTTGGCTCTGGAATCATTGTTCTTAAACAAATTGATGACCGGAAGCAGTCTGAAAAGTTCAGACGACGCCTTGTATGTCTGCTGTCCATCAATGAATATCTGGTACTTATCCCCGATGGCAATTTTCTTCTGATTGATATCTATGCGCATATTTATTTCATTTTGGATTTAGAGACCTACTCGATAACGATTTGATATTTATCCAATAACCCGATGATACCAGATGAGGAGAATTTTGCCTTCTTAACTCTATTTAATTCAAGGTCAAAGGAATAATTATTTGCAGTTCGAAAATCTACTTTTTCCAGAACCGTATGCATGAATATAGTTCTGGTCAAATCACAATTTAGAAAACCTGAACCAGTCAGGTCAGTTTCAGTAAAATCAGCTTCTTTTATCGTACAATCTTTAAAGATAGTATTTTTGATCTTTTTCCTGAGAAAAACCGAATAATCCAGGGAACATTTCTCAAAGTAGATTGAAAGAAGAAAGTCTTTACATTTTGTAAAATCAATGCCTAATAGTTTACAGCCGATAAAACTGACATTCTTCAATCCGGTATTGTTCAGTTTGACCATGCTGAAACTACATTCTTTAAAACTGCAATCCATAAAATCGCTGTTGGAAAGGTCACTTTTAGTGAAGATGCAGTTAATAAATATGCATGCGTCAAATTCATGGTTCGACAAATCCTTATCGGAGTAATCAACTTTTGTAAAGGTTATTTTTTCCTGAAGAGTTTTTTTCATACTGGTTTCTGTAAATTCTTCCCGTTATTTTATATATGGTTATCCGGATGTTTACCTACTCTGCATTATTCATGACGTCATCTTAATTCCTGTTTAATCTGGGAACACTTTTTTATTATTTGTCTTGATATTCCCGGTTTTGAATTGCGGGGACACTCTTGGAGAAAAACATAAATTTAAATTTCCAGAGCAATCTCAATTAATTTTGCTTCGGCGTTGGTTTCCATGGTTTAGAAAGTTTTTAGGATAAACTGTTGCCCCAGGAAGGTTGCTGTTAATCCGAGAAATACGCTCAGCGCGGAATAGAGTGCAAAATAAAAGAAGTCGCCGTCGCGAAGAAGAGCTAAATTTTCGAAAGCAAATGCCGAAAAGGTTGTAAATCCGCCGCAAAATCCTACGGTGAGGAACATTCTCCATTCCGAACTCATCACATTTCCTTTTTCTGAAATGCCGAAAAAAATGCCGATGAGGAGGCAGCCGATGATGTTGACTATGAATGTGCCAATAGGGAACGAGGTTAAAAACAGGTAGTGTAGATACCTTGAGGCGAAAAATCGTGAAACAGTGCCGAGAAAACCGCCGGCGCCCGCGATCAGGATTAATTTTAACATTTCTTGAAGGATTTAATTTTTTCCGCAGCCATCACAATCGCTTCGCCGGTGGCGGGCAGTGATAATTCCGGTTCGGTTTTATGGTTTCCAACAGCCGAAATAGCGTCCTTTATTGCCAGCCATACCGACAGTCCCAGCATGAATGGAGGCTCGCCCACAGCTTTGCTTTTGCGAATAGTTCCCGGGTTGGGAACATCACGGAGGAGGTTTACATTGAAATCAACGGGAATATCGTTGATCGTGGGGATTTTGTAGGTGTCGGGCGAATGGGTGAGGAGGTTGCCGGCATTGTCCCACTTAATCTCCTCCGTTGTACACCATCCCACGCCCTGAATATAGCCGCCTGTAATCTGTCCGATATCAATTCCGGGATTAAGCGAATCGCCTGTATCGTGGAGGATGTCGGCGCGCAGCAGTGTGTGACGCCCGGTGAGAACATCAACCATTACCTCCGAAACAGCCATGCCGTATGAGTAGTAATAGAATGGATTTCCCTGTCCCGTTTCGCGGTCGAAAAAGATGCCGGGAGTTTTATAAAATCCTGTGGAACTGAGGCTGACCTGATTCAGATGCGCCAATTTACAGAGTTTTGCGAAAGAAATCTTTACAGATGTATCAGTGGAAGAAAAAACGAAATTACCTGAGAAAACAATACTTTCCGGTGAAATAGGTATTTCGGGCTGTTGCGCCATCAATTCCGAAACCGCAAGCGGAATAAGTCTGGATTTCAGAATGTCAATAGCGTTCTTCACAGCCATGCCATTCAGGTCGCTGGCTGAGGATGCGGCGGTGGGCGACGCGTTGGGAACATTTGAAGTGTTGGTGGCGCTTACCTTTACAAATTCAGTGGATATTCCAAGCTCTGCCGCAGCAATCTGCAGGATTTTGGTATGCAACCCCTGTCCCATTTCTGTTCCGCCGTGATTGATTATCGCCGTGCCGTCGGTATAAATATTTACCAGAGCCCCTGCCTGGTTGAGAAAGGATGAAGTGAAGGAGATGCCGAACTTTACCGGAGTCATGGCGACGCCCTTTTTCAAAAATTCGTTCTCCGCATTGAATTTGTTAATCGCCTCGCGCCGGCGCTGGTATTCCGATGAAGCGTAAAGTTGATCAAAGATCATGAAAATGCGGTTGTTCTCCACTGTCTGCCCATAAGGGGTAAGGTTTCGCTCATCATACCCATAGAAATTTAGATAACGAATCTCGGCAGCATCCTTGCCAAGGAAACGAGCAATTCTGTCAATAGCATTTTCAATTACAGCTATTCCCTGCGGACCGCCGAATCCGCGAAAGGCGGTATTTGGCGGCAGATTGGTCTTCCACGCTCTGCCGGTAATACTCACGACGGGGAGATAATAGGCGTTGTCGGCATGCAGCATTGCGCGCTCGAGGATAGCCCGCGAAAGATCGCTGGCTGCGCCGGCGTCGGAATTGAGTTCAACCTTGTAAGCAAGTATCAACCCGTTGTTATCAAACCCGATTTCGTATTCGGAAAGAAAGCGATGACGTTTGCCGGTCATAATCTGATCGTCGTCGCGGAAGAGGTGAATCCTTACCGGACAGCGTGTGGCGGCCGCGAGCAATGCCGCCCATGCAGCCACATGATTTCCCTGCGTCTCCTTGCCGCCAAAGCCTCCTCCAATTCGCCTGACCTCGACCTCCACTTCATTCTTCTGAAGTCCGAGAACTTCGGCGACAATAGTCTGGGTTTCTGCCGGGTTTTGGCTCGACGCATAAATCTTCATCTCCTTTCCCTCGCCCGGAACCGCCAGCGCCGACTGAGTTTCGAGATACCAGTGTTCCTGTGCGCCGGTTTTCAGCGTTCCGCAGATTACATGCGGTGCGTTTTTTAAACCATTTTCCACATCCCCGCGGGCAATCATTCGTTCCGGCGCAATAAGGTTGGCATGAGCCATCGAAGTTTCAATATCAAGGATTGCCGGGAGCGGCGAGTATTCAATGGAAATGAGTTTTTCTGCCTCCTGCGCCGCCTCCTCGCTTTCGGCGGCAATAAGCGCCACTGCCTGCCCAATGAAGGTAACTTCGGAGGATGCGAGACAGATTTCATCCTGAAAGACTGGTCCCATCTGGTTTTCGCCGGGGATATCGGCGGCGGTGAGAATAGATTTCACCCCGGCAACGGCTCTGGCTTTTGAAACATCAATTGCGGTAATGGCAGCGTGGGCGTGACGGCTGTAAACAACCTTTCCATGCAACAATTGGTCGTCAACCAGGATATCTTCAATGAATACCGATTCACCGGTAACATGTTTTATGGCGCTGTCGTGATGAAAAATAGTTTGCATTGTAATAATTTTTTATCAGTATCCGATTGCATACTTTTGGAAATTAAGGCTGTTTTGCTTCTCTTATTTTTTGCAGTTGGCTAAAGCCAACTGCAAAAAAAATTCTGATTCCATTGTCCGAAAGTTTCATTTCTTTCGATAATCTTCAACCCCTTCGGGGTCGAACAGTTCTGGTATATCAAGTTCTATAAAGGTAAAATCCCTTCGGGATTTGGTAACCTTTAACATTTTATATAGGCGAGGTTTTTGCAAAACCCCGAAGTGGTGACCTGATTATATAAAGAATTGAAAGAACCGGTTTAAACCCCGACGGGGTGAAATTATTCTTCATAATACCTTATTTCGCAACTTTACTACCAGGTTGGCTCGCCTATTCGCAGTTCACAAAATATTCCCCAGTTGTTCCTTGATTTTCTCCAACTCATCTTTCATCTGAACCACAATCCGCTGGATTTGGGCGTCGTTGGCTTTGCTGCCGATTGTATTGATTTCGCGACCCAATTCCTGTGTGACAAAACCCAGTTTTTTCCCCTGAGAACCCGCCTCATGGAGAGTTTCTATAAAATAGTCACAATGCTTTAATAGCCTGACTTTTTCTTCGGTGACGTCAAGTTTTTCAAAATAATAAATCAATTCCTGTTCAAACCGGTTCTGATCTACCGGCGGATTGGCTGAATCTTCTGAGAATTTTGAAAAATCCCTTAGTATTCGCTCCCTGACTGCGATGATACGTCGCTTTTCATGCGGGTCAATAGATTCAAGAAGTTGCAGTATTGACTGAACTCTCATCAGCATATCGGCTTCAAGAATTTTTCCTTCTTCAGTGCGGAAATTATCAGCCTGCATTATCGCCTCGTTGATACAACCTGCGATACCTGACCAGTCATTTTCAGAAATTTCATCGCGACTGGTTTCCATTACATCCGGCATTTTAATCAGAATGGAAAGCAAATCAGGAGCTGTTTCAATACCAAGTTCATCGGCAAGCGATTTGATTTCCTGATAATATTTTTTCGCAAGGAGATGATTTATACCGAAACTTGACGATTCACCGGTTACCTCGGTAGCGATATAAAATTCGATTTTTCCGCGTTCCAGTTTCTGGGTAATCAGCGACCTGATTTCAAATTCCTTTTCCTTAAGATATCCCGGTATTTTCAGGTTTAAATCAAGTTGTTTGCTGTTCAGCGTTTTGATTTCGATTGTAAGGTTACGGCTTGTAATTCCTATTGTTGACTTGCCGTACCCGGTCATTGATTTTATCATTCAGGATTTATTTTAAGCAAACATACACAAAAAACGCCCACAATGGCGTTATCATAAAGGCGATACCGATCTTTTTACTATATTTGATAAGGTTTTTTTAAAGCTATGGAATATCAGGTAATAGACGATTCTTTACAGTATTACAATTTAATGCTTAGCGACATTGCCCTGGCGACGGATTATATTTACCTCGAAACATACAAATTCGCCAACGATCACATGGGCGTCAGGTTTCGCGATGCTTTAACCGCGAAGGCGAAGCAAGGGGTGCAAATTAAAATCCTGATTGATTCATGGGGTAAGGGACCGGTTTCAGAAACCTTTTTTACTGATTTGATTGGCTACGGGGGCGAGGTCAAATTTTTTGAAAAGATAAAAATCAATAGTGATATTTTTACCCGCGGGCATCGTCGCGACCATCGGAAAATAGTGATAATTGACGATGCTGTAAGTTACATCGGATCGGCAAATATTACTGGCTACAACCTGAACTGGCGCGAACTATGCCTGCGCATGGAAGGAGATCTGGCGACTCCGTTCAGGAAGGTATTTCTTGAGAATTTCAACGCTTTTAACCCTTTTATAATTACCAACAAGGTAACCTTCACCAAAAAAATCCGGTCCGGCGACTTTGAAATCATCCGCGATGTTCCCTCAATCCAGTTTCAGCGACTCAGAAAGCGTTATACTCAATTGATCAGGCAGGCGAAGATGTCAGTGGTAATTGAAACGCCTTATTTCCTTCCGGGATTTGTTCTTCGTAAAGCGATGATGGACGCCAGCAAACGCGGCGTTGATGTAAAGGTGATCATGCCCAAACATTCCGACGTGAGAATGGTGGATATCTTACGCAACAAATACCTCGGTTTACTTCACGAAGCCGGAATAAATCTACTTTTTTACCTCCCTCATAACCTTCATGCCAAAATGCTGATGATTGACGATGAAATATTTTCTGTTTCCAGCGCAAATTTCGATTTCCGAAGTTTCAGATATCAGTACGAAATTGCATTGATCGGATCGGACAAGGATATTTTAGAGCAACTGCGTAACCATATTGATGGCACTATCAGAAATTCAATAGAACTGGATTACGAAGAATTTAAACGCCGTCCGCTGATTGAGAAGATTTTTGAATACGTGCTGCTACCGTTCAGGCATTTCTTTTAAAAAGTCCTACACCGGGTTCGATTTGTTTACGATATAAACTCCGGTGAAGATTAGTAATCCTGCAATAATTTTCGGCAAGGTAATAATATCCTGACCAATGGAAACGGTAAGCGTTGCAGCGATAAACGGTTGAAGGTAACTATAGTAACTTACGGTACTGGCGGTAAGGTGTTTTAGGGCAAAATTGATAAGCATATAGGCAATAAAGGTGTTTAATAAGATGATGTAAGCAAGTCCGAGATAAGCAGCCAGGGTAATTGACTGAAAGTTGATATCAAGGGCTGGTTTTATCGTAAATGGCAGGATGAATATGAAGCCAAAGAAAGAAACCCACTTCAGGATAGTTGACGTATGGTATTTCGTGGTCAGTGGTTTAATTAAAATAATGTAAAGCGCGTAAAAAACCATATTCAGGAAAACCATAATATTTCCGGCGGTATGATGGCTTTCAAAACTCAGAGTACGTCCATACAAAATCAGTATCAAAGCGCCTGTGGCTCCTGTGGCAATTCCGGCTGCTTTCGTCCAGGTAATCTTTTCCCTTATGATCAGGTGCGCAAAAATGAGCACAAGCATTGGGTTCATCACGTGAATCAGTGAGGCGTCAACCGGACTGGTCAGATTCAATCCTTCATAAAAGAATGTCTGGTTCAGACCAAAACCAATGATTCCGCATATTGCCAGTTTTACAAGGTCGCGTTTCTCAACCTTTTCCTGAATAAAAAACCGTTGTAACACCCAGAAAATAATCACGCCGCCCAGCAGTCGGATGAATATGAGTTGGGCGGGCGAAAAAACTCCCGACATGAGACTTTTGGCAATTGAATAATGCAAGCCGAAAATCAGCGTGGTGACAAATAGAGCGAGATGAGCGCGACGCGTGTTTGTCATCTTTCAACCCCCATACCAAACAGGGCAAAATCATATTTTACCGGGTCGCAAGGATCGTACATCCTAAGAGCTTCTGTCAACTCCATGGCTGCTTTCCAATCGTTCTGGCGGCGGTGAATCAACCCCAGTTCACGCGCAATGCGACCAACATGAACGTCGAGTGGACATATCAGCATTGCCGGATCAATTGACTGCCAAACGCCGAAGTCAACCCCACAGTTATCTCGTCTGACCATCCATCGAAGAAACATGTTAATTCGTTTGGCTGCTGATCCTGCCTCAGGATTGGCGATATGTTTTTCCGAGCGATGCAAGTGTTCCGTTGATAGAAAAACTGATCGAAACCGGCTTATTGCATGAGCGACTCCATGTTCGTTCATACTTGCGAAAAGCGGTTCCATGCCGTCGTACTCCTTGTAAATATTCTGAAGGGAAGTAATGAAAAAAAGGCAATCGTCGCCATTGAAAGTGCGGTGGACAAACTTTAAGAAAGGTCGGAAATCGGCAGGTTTGGCTTGGCAAAGAAATTCAAACGGCGAATTATTCATCAACTTCATCAACTGCCCGCCATGAGCAACAATTGATTTCCGGTTGCCCCAGGCGATTGTAGCGCTTAGAAACCCTGCT
>JAPLDO010000169.1 GCA_026391715.1 Bacteroidota bacterium | reverse complement strand
TTTCATCCACCTGAATCGCCTGGATTGCTGCAATTTTGCTTCAGTTTGAAACACTAAAAAATCTCTGATTATGAAAAAAGCAATGTCCCTGATTATCCTGGTGCTCGCAGCGCTGGCAGGATCCTGTCAAAGCCTCGTCCCTGCATATTCCAATGTCGATTATGTAGGCAACGGCAACTCAAAACAAATGCTCGACATCTATATCCCCAGCGGGGTCACGACTCCCACTGCGCTCATCATTCACATCCATGGCGGCGCATTTATGATGGGCAGCAAAGGAGTTGGGGAGCAGCCATCGTTTGTTACTTTTTTCAACAATGGCTACATCTGTGCCGATATTAATTACCGGCTGAGCGGCGATACGTTGTGGCCTGCACAGATTCACGATTGTAAGGCGGCTGTCAGATTTCTGAAAGTCCATGCAGCGCAGTATCATATCGACACCTGTAAAATAGGCGTCATCGGCGAATCTGCCGGTGGAAACCTGGTTTCCATGCTTGGAACAACCGGCGGAGTGGCTGAACTCGAAGGATTGCACCTGGGCAGTATCCATGCATCCAGCCGTGTTCAGGCGGTGGTCGATCTGTTCGGTCCGGTTAACTTTTTAACCATGGATGCCGAAGCCTTGGCGCTTGGTTTTGTGATCAACACCAATTCGGCCAGTTCGCCAGAATCTAAGTTGATGGGAGCCCCGGTTCAAACCATTCCCGAACTGGTTACGAAGGCCAACCCTACAACCTATATCTCAGCAGATGATGCTGCTTTCTTTATTTCAGCAGGAGATGTTGATCAAAATATTCCGTATACCCAAGGTCAGAATCTTTGTGCTGCAATGGTGCCGATAATAGGCAGTCCGAGGGCAAGCTTTGAGCTGATGGCAGGGCAGGGACATGGCGGTTCATTCTGGCACAATACCGCCCAGGATGCGAAATACCTGACATTTTTTAATACCTACCTCGACGGAAATTGCGGAACTGTGGGCACGATCGATGAAGGTCACATTCAACAGAATCTGAACATTTACCCCAATCCCTTCGAACAAAACTTTACAATTCAACTGCCACAGGATAAAGCATTTGATATTCATATTCTGGATGTTACAGGACAGACCATAATGACGAAAAATGGCGTTTCAGGTAATCAAATTTTCAACGGCAGCAGTTTTGACACCGGGATCTATCTGGTGCAGGCAACAGGTGAAAAAATGATCTTAACGGGCAAGCTCATGAAACAGTAGTACCTCCTTTCTGTCAGTTTCCGATAGAACCGGACGCCATACCTTGATGCGAAAACGAGAGGTATCATTTAAAAACAAAAAACATGAAAAATGTAATGATTGTAATGCTTGTCACAATGGTTGCCGTATTAAGTTCCTGCAACAAAAACGATCAGGTTGTTCCTTCAAGCCAGGTAACAGATGCAACCTCCCTACCCGCGAAGGCGGTTTCTTATGCCGCGGATAACTATCCCGATGCTACCATTGACTATGTTTTACTGCAAACAAATGCTGTTGCAAGATACATTGCCGTATTGAACACAACAGAAGAACTGGCGTTTACAACTACCGGAGATTATCTTGGCGACGGGAAGCAATATCGCGGCGGACACCATCAGGGCGATACCATTCATTGTGATACGATCCATGGAGGCGAACATCATGTTGGTGGACATCACGGCGGGCATAATGGCAATCAAATCCCGGTTGATTCCCTTCCGGTCATAATCACAGATTTTATTTCGGCTAACTATGCAGGTTATTCGGTCATACATGCCGAATATGACACCTTGTGCCCGGAAGGGGCCGTAAAGGAGGTCATGATCAGCATCAGTGGAGCAGAGCCGATGAAGCTGGTTTTCGATTCCAACGATACCTTTCTGATGCAGGCAAACCGTGCACTTTATTCAACTATACCACAGGCGGTCAAAGATTATATCACTGCAAATTATTCCGGATATCAAGTGAGCGACAAATCTGAGAAACTAACTTTGGCGGACAATTCGATCCAGCATTCTGTGTATATCCGGTTTGACTCCAACCGGAAAAAGGTACGTATCACGGATGCCGGTATACTGGTTTGCGTTCAATAGCTGATTTTCATCTTTTTGAAAGAACCCTGCCGGATCAGCACATATACGGATCCGGGTATGGAAGCGCCACAAAAACCCACGCCAATCGTGGGTTTTTCATTGTGTGCCGTGCATGGCCTGTTACTGCCTGCCGATATTTATCCAACTTTCGATATTCTCCAATGGCAGGGTTATTACAATCCATCCCCCGGAATTTTCGACTTGGAGTTTCGTCTTAAAATGCACTGTTCAGAATTTATGAGACAGTCCAGCCTGCGCATTTGATATCATGCCTGGCATCATGACCCTTGCTGGGAGCGGAATTTTACGATGGCAATAAACTTGGAATATTTGATTTAATAAGAGTTGCGATCTGGATTATTGGCTTTATATTTGAAGCCGGAGGCGATATTCAACTGGCCCGGTTTAACGCACATGAGACAAACAAAGGCAAAGTGCTTTACACCGTCTTTTGGCATCATACCCGCCACCCCAATTATTTTGGCGATATGGCAGTTGCGTTTATTCCCTGGTTCCCGCGAAAATAGAATATCATACCTCAAATACCTGATAATAAGCTAACTTAAACCAAATCCCCATGTTCATCCTCGAAAACATCTGGCTTATCCTGTTCGTCGCCTGGGGATTGCCCCTGACTTTTTACCGGAGCAAATTCCGCAAAATCGTTTACAAGACCGATAGCTGGACCATAAACATCAAACCTTATTTTATCAAAGAATTGAAAGCGCTTTTTGGAAACATGTATCCGGACAATAGAAATTACCTGAAATTCAGAAATTTCTATCGTTTCTATCTCATCATCTATTTACTCTTATTCACATCGTATTTAACCTTTAACCAAAATAACGCCATGAATGAAATCAAAATCGGAAGCACCATCCCATCATTTACCTTGCCTGATCAGAACGGCAATTTATTCGACATCAATGCTGTTCTCGGGAAAAAGAATTTGGTGATTTATTTCTATCCCAAAGATGACAGTCCCGGCTGCACAGCACAGGCCTGTTCGTTTCAGGATCAGTTCGAGGTTTTTAAGGAAGCAGATGCTATAATTATTGGCGTCAGCGGACAATCGGTTCAAAGCCATAAAGAATTTGCCTTAAAACACAGGCTTACTTTTACTTTGTTGAGCGACGTGGGAAATAAAATCCGCAAGCAATTCGGTGTACCAACCAATTTGTTGGGACTGTTGCCCGGGCGCGTCACCTATGTTGTTGGTAAAACCGGTAAAGTAATCTACATTTTCAATTCGCAGACACAGGCCACAAAGCATGTGGATGAAGCTTTGAGGATACTCAAACAGTCAAATTAAACCGATCATGAAAGCCATTCAGACAGGAAAACTTATAGCCTCTCTTCTGTTGCCTCTTGGCGTTGGCGGCATAGCCGGGATGTTTACCGCAGAAGCAATCCCCGGCTGGTATGCCACACTCAATCAACCCTCGTTTAATCCGCCAAACTCGGTGTTCGGGCCGGTATGGACAACCCTTTACACAATCATGGGAATTTCGTTGTTCATGATATGGAGACTTGAGGCAGGCAAAGAACGAAATCATGCCATACTCATCTTTATGGTGCAATTACTGTTGAATTTTTGCTGGAGTTTTTTCTTCTTCTATTTCAACATGATAGGCGTGGCGCTGCTGGATATCATCGTACTTTGGATAACAATCATCATCATGTTGGTTCATTTTTACAAAATCAAACCGCTGGCGGCGTATATCAATATTCCTTATTTGTTGTGGGTGACTTTTGCCACCGCGCTTAATATTGCGTATTTTTTCCTGAACAGGAGTTGATTGGGGATTATAAGATACAATATTCACTATTTCACTATTTCGCTATTTTTAGCAAACCCCTCTCTTATCTCCTCACTGTCCCATGCATGGTCGTTCTCCGACAGGTTCTGCCTAAGATCCTGTGACAGCAGTTCTTCCTGCATCCTAAAATTTTCACGGGCATGCAGTATGTATTGTTTCTGGTCGTGCCGCAATTCAGCCATCCTTATCAGTGCATCCTCGTCATACTGAAGGAATTTCTGCCCCTGCCGTGTTACGGTATAGCTCCTGTGACCGAGGCTTGTCAATGCATCCACTGCCATTTTTACCGAACTATGCAGGCTTTCACGGTAAATATCCTGCATGCCGATGTCCATCAAATCATAAGCATCCATCCTGCTTTTGGCACGAACCATGAGTTTTAGATCAGGGAAATATTTTCTGGCGGTGGTCACCAGTTCCATGTTTGTTTCCGGCGAATCGATCGCAACAATAAGGATCTTCGCATCATCCGCACCAGCCGATTTCAGCAGGTCGAGGCGTGTTGCATCACCGTAGTAAACTTTAAATCCCATTTTCCGCAGTAATTCAACCCGGTTGGAATCATTGTCAAGGATGGTGGCCTCCACGCCATTTGCCCGCAGGAACCTGCCGATCGTACTCCCAAAGTGCCCGAATCCGGCAATAATGACAGGGTGTTTTATGTCGATCTGATCTGCTTCCCGATCTGCGGGTTTCTCCTTAACTCCAAACCGGGGATCAATAACTTTTTCATTCAGCAACAACAACAATGGGGTGATGGTCATGGTGATGGCAGTTACTGCCATCATGGCGCTCATCCATTCAGGGGTGATAATCTTCAATTGTCCGGTGAATGAGAACATGACAAAAGCGAATTCTCCCACCTGGGAAAGGGCAAAGGTATAAAGCAGGTTCTGGTCATTGGTGAGTTTGAAAACCCGGCCAGTGAAGAAAAGAACGGCTGCCTTCACGGCCATCACGATTATAACAAGACCTGCAATGAGCCATGGCTGAGAACCAATCAGGTCGAAATTAATGGAAGCGCCAACACCAATGAAGAAGAGGCCAAGTAATAATCCTTTGAAAGGCTGGAGGTCGCTTTCGAGTTCATGGCGGTATTCGCTGTTTGCCAGAACCACCCCGGCCAGGAAGGCGCCCAGGGCAGGGCTCAACCCCACCAGTTGCATCAGCATGGCGATGGCAACAACAAGGAAGAGGGCGGAGGCAGTAAATAATTCGCGCAGTTGTGTCTTTGCGATTAACCGAAGCATCGGAACGATCAGGAATCTGCCGGCAGCATAAATGATGCCCACGGCAAGGAACAGCGAAATTGTCTGCAGCCAGCAAGGCATCTGATCGATGAAGGTCTGATGTCCCGATTCAGATATGGTGGTTCCATGCAACGCGAGCAAAGGCAGAATTGCAAGAATGGGAATAACGGCGATATCCTGAAAAAGCAAAACGGAAAACGATGCTTGTCCTGAAACAGTTTGTGACAACCCTTTCTCTTTGATGGTTTGAAGGGCGATGGCTGTTGATGACATGGCCAGTGCGAGCGAAATTGCCAGGGCTGCCTGCCACCTGAATCCGGTTGTGATCAGGATCATGAACAGAATTCCGGCTGTCATGCCTAATTGCAATGACCCCAATCCGAGAATTGATTTGCGCAACCGCCAGAAATGGGAGGGTTCCAGTTCAAGTCCAATGAGGAAAAGCATCATCACCACTCCGAATTCGGCGAAGTGCATGATGTCCTGTCCTTCCTTACCGATAAACCCAAGAATAAACGGGCCAATCAGGATGCCTGCAAAAAGGTAACCCAGCACTGAGCCCATGCCAAGCCGTTTCGCAACAGGAACACATACCACCGCAGATGCCAGATATATCAATGCCTGTGATAAAAAGTCCATATGACCGCAGTTATAAGTTTTGGTTGATGACCCAATCGTTTAGATAGGAGAAGGATTGCATTTGATCAACCGGAATATGATCATTCACAAGGGATTCAAGCAACTTCCTGTATTGACCGGCGGTTTCGATGGCTTCCTCTTTGGTTAACCGGTGCGTGCCATGCAAGGCAAACGGGGGCAGGTAGGACATTTTACAGAGCCGGGCAGTTTGTTCGAAAGGTGCAAGCAACTCCTTTATTGTAAACCGGTTATAACCATCTTTGCTGTAAGCCGACCGCTGACCGCCTGCTGTGATTGTGTTGAATACCAACTTCCCCTGCAGGTTTGTTCCGCCGGGACCATAGGCCCAGCCAAATTCCAGAACCATGTCGATCCATTGTTTTAAAAGGGGAGGAGCACTGTACCAATAAAAGGGATGCTGCCAGATTATGATATCGTGTTCCTCTAAAAGTTTCTTCTCATAATCCACATCAATGTTGAAATCGGGGTACAGCTCATATAAATCATGAAAAGTGAAATTAGGGGATGCTGGTATTTGGTTCACCAGCAAAGAGTTGTTCAGGGATTTCTCAAACCGCGGATGTGTAAACAAAATAAGTATTCGCTTTGACATAGAAAATGATGTTTATATCACATCTGCAACTTTAGCTGAGGTGATGCATTGTACTACCGTTTCTTTCTATAGTAAAACATTGATCCAATCCATGCAGCATCCTGATTTTGCTGTAAAAGTAAATTAAAAAACCGTCAATCGGGTTCAACCTGATTTTTTTCGGTTCACCCTTCTTTCCAAAAAGAGGGATTAATCGCTTCTGTTCCTTGCCGTTTTTATCAAGGTACAGTTTGTTCCTCAGTCTCATTTTCATTGAACAGGAATAGGTTCAGGAACTCCCGGCGGGTGGGTTTGTCCGTTTTGGGATGGAGGATAGGAGGATAAAAATCAAGGTACAGGCTATGCCTGTTATCCGATATATTCTTAAATCTTAGCTTTACTTTGGTAATCATATATATTATTATGTCAATATATTATCGATCATATTTTTCGGAAAATAAGCGAACCAGCCTTTTTTAAATTTTGGTATTTTGTTCCTTTTTATCAGTGATTGCAAAGCGCCTTCTGAAATTTCAATTGAAAAGTATACCAAATAGGATAATATAGTTCATCGATTTCGAGATGCACGGGTTCAATATCTTCAAATTTTTTAGGAATAACGATTACCCTGTCTAGTTCATCGATGTAAAACATGATTAGATCCTTCTTCTCTTGGAATGTCGATTTAGTTAACAGATTTAACCCAAGCTCCCTCCTGAATGGCTCGACAAATTCTTCATGCAGGTTGGTATCCATCCCGGCAAGTACTTCTATTTTTTGTGGGTCGTTGTCCTGTTGAAATGAAAGAATATTCAGGCATTTATCCAATGCATTGGTTTCCATAAGGATTTTGGGATATATAGTGGGTACGGAAAGCTAAAACTTTAATACTATTTTGTCTGCGGCATCACGTTTGGCCTGGTTTATAATCTTGGTATAAACCTGGGTCGTTCTCGGATCCCGGTGTCCAAGCATTTTTGAAACAGTGTAAAAATCTGTTCCATTGCTTAGCTGCAATGTTGCGTAGGTATGCCTGAAACAATGAAATGTTATATTCTTTGTGATCCCTGCAGACCCGATCCATTGGGCTAAATGTTTATTGGAATAAGCAGAATAGGTAAGCCCATTAAAAACTTTTTGATTTGGCTCTTTGCGCTCCCCCATCAGGTTATAGGCTTGTTCCGAAATTGGCATCATTTCTACGCCATTTGTCTTTTGCTGGGTGAATCGGATAAAGTACCCGTTACCCTTTATAAATTCCACTTCACCCCATGTAAGTTTTGCAATATCTCCGAAACGGAATCCGGTAAGTGCAGAGAATAAAGCTGCATTTTTTAACAAAGGGTTTAGACAATCCTTCTGTATCAGGTTATTCAATTCTTCCAGGGTTAAGAAATTCCGATGGGTTTCAGCTTCCTTAATACGATCGATCCTGGCATTTAAATTATAGCGGAGAAATCCGTCTTTGTGCGCCTGCTTCAGCGTTGCTTTAAATTTGTTGAAATAGGAAAAGGCTGAATTTTGAGAAAGTTTTACTTTTTCACTTCGGTTACTATAGGTGTTGCACAGGTAATCCTTAAAATCATTGCAGAATTTTTCATCAAGATCAACAAACTTTAATTTTCCGCCGGTGAATTTTTCTAGGTAATGATAAGCCGAAACCCAGTTATCATGGTTGGAGGCCTTCCTTTTTTCCTTCAGTTCACAGAAATATTGTAAAAAGGAGGTATTCTCCATTTCCCTGATCTTTAACTGGGCCTTCTCGTAACCGGTATATATTTCCGGCTTATTCAGTTGATTATCCCTTTTCTGCCTGATCTGTTCAGCAATCTGCAGGGTTTCCTCATTATGCTTTTTATCAATTGGGTTCAACCTGATTTTTTTGGGCTCACCCTTCTTTCCCAAAATAGGGATCAATCGTTTCTGTTCCTTGCCATTTTTATCCAGGTACATTTGTTCTTCAGTCTCATTTTCATTGAACAGGAATAGGTTCAGGAACTCCCTGCGGGTGGGTTTGTCCGTTTCAGGATGGAGGATCGGGGGATAAAAATCGAGGTACAGACTATGCCTGTTATCTGATATATTCTTAAATCTTAGCTTTACTTTGGTAACCATATATGTAATTATGTCAGTATATTATCAATTATTTCTTTCGGAACATAAGCGAACCAGCCTTTCTTAATTTTCGGAATTTTATTTCGTTTTATCAGAATTTGTAAAGTTGTTTCGGAGACTCCGTATTTGTCCTGGACTTCTTTAAGGGTGTAACAATTGTCAATTTCGTATTGTAATGGTTCGGGGTTATTATCTGCCTGCTGTATGATGGGAGTGGGTTGTTCGAATAGTTTATCCAAATCGCAGCGCCTGACAATAGTTTTTTTCTTTAAGATATTTACAGCTTGCAATTTCCCAGTGTTAATAAGGTTATAAACAGTTTGTCTGGAAGATCCGATAAGTTTGGCCACATTCCGGACACTGAGGAATTCTTGAACCTTAAGTTCTTCAATTGGTTTTGTTTTAATCTGCAGGGTCTCTTTATTGCTTGTCTCTACCTTTGTAGCTCGTTGCCGTGCTTTATATGCACGTTTTGAGCAATTATCACCGCAATATTGAGTGACAGTAGTTCTGGCCGTAAATTCCTTTCCACAAAATTGACAAATCCGTTGTACCTTAATATTTGTGCTCATTTTGCATGTAAATGTATAATTGTGTTTAAAAGTGTCAAGTTAATTCTCCATTTAATGGTTGGAGGTACAAATATTCTCTGCTATTTTATTTGAGGTACAACAAAGGTACAAACATATACAGAACGGATCACTAACGGTACGCAAAAGATATTAACAAAAATAATTAAAAAAGCCCATATTTACTGGGCTTTACGTTACTTATACAGTTTTGGTTATGTGTTCGTTTTGTGGCGGTTACTTTCCGATGCAAAACCTGGTAAATATCGCCCCCAAAACCTCATCAGTCGTTATTTCTCCCGTAATATTCCCGAGATGGAACAACGCTTGCCTGATATCGATGGTCAGTAAATCAGGTGAAAGGCCATCAAGAAGCCCCTGACGGACATTCAAGATTGCCTCAAGTGCATGCGTCAACGCTTCGTAATGGCGGGAATTGGTGATAATTGTATTGTCAGGGATTTTGGTGTCCTCCACCACTTGTTGCAGATGGTCGGCAATGAGATGGATGTTCTCTTTCCTTTTTCCGGAGACGAAAATCGTTTCATAATCAACGAAATCCTTGAATCCTTTCGGGAGTTCATCCAGTTTGTCGGTTTTGTTGCCAATCAGGATCAGGCGTTGGTTCCTATGCTTTAACGGTTCTGTAAATTCAGTGATGGACTCCATCACATCAGGGAATGACTGTTCTGTCACATCAAAAATATAGAGGATGATACTGGCGTCATTGATCTTTTCCCATGTCCGTTCAATTCCGATGGTTTCAATCTGATCTTCGGCAGCACGCAGACCGGCAGTGTCGATAAATCTGAAACTGTATCCGCCAATGACGATGGTATCTTCAATCGCATCGCGCGTTGTGCCCGGAATTTCAGAAACGATGGCCTTTTCTTCATTCAGGATGGCATTCAGCAATGTAGATTTTCCAACATTGGGCTTCCCCACAATGGCTACCGGTATTCCGTGTTTGACCACATTTCCCAGACTGAAGGAAGATACCAGTTGGGAAAGTTCTGCCTCTAACTGTGTGAGCAACTGATTTAAATCTTCACGGTCGGCAAAGATCATGTGCTCTTCGCTGAAATCCAGTTCAAGTTCAATGAGCGCAGTGAAATCGAGGAGCAATTGCCGCAACTCCGAAATTTTTCTTGAAAATCCGCCTCGCATTTGCTTGATTGCCAGGTCATGGGATGCCTGGGAATGCGCGGAGATAAGGTCTGCCACTGCTTCCGCCTGGGAAAGGTCAAACTTCCGGTTAAGAAATCCTCTCAGTGTAAATTCACCGGGACGGGCCAGCCGGACTCCTTTTGACGTCAGAATTCCGAGAATTTGTTGCTGGATAAATACTGATCCATGGCAGGAAACCTCGATCACGTCTTCACCGGTATAGGAATGAGGAGATCGGAAAAGACTGAGTAAAACCTCATCAACCATGACCGATTCATTCATGATGAATCCCAAATGGATCGTATGTGATGGGGCGGTAAGAATTTCCAGATTCTTCACAGCCGGTTTGAAAATTCTCCGGATAATCTCAAATGAAGCTGGCCCGGAAAGCCGGATCACGGCGATTGCACCTGTACCCGGCGGGGTTGACAGCGCACAGATCGTATCAGTTATGGATAGGTGGTACATGTAACAAAAATATAAAAATACTTTCAGAATTTATGAAATGATTTAACTTTGTTGGCAATTCATTAGTCGTCAATAGTAATTCGTAATTCCTACATCACATGAGTATTCTTGTAAATAAAGATTCCAAAGTCCTCGTACAAGGTATAACCGGTTCCGAAGGTTCCTTTCATGCCGGTCAAATGATTGAATATGGAACCAATGTAGTCGGTGGCGTAACCCCTGGTAAAGGCGGCATGACGCATCTCGATCGTCCTGTTTTCAACACTGTTGCCGATGCTGTAAAAGCCACAGGAGCTAATGTTTCTATCATCTTTGTACCCCCGCCAATGGCTGCCGACGCCATTCTCGAAGCGGCAGATTCCGGCATCAGCCTGATCGTATGCATTACCGAGGGCATTCCGGTTAAAGATATGATTGCAGTGAAAGAATATTTAAAGTGTCATGGCGTCAGGTTGATTGGTCCGAACTGCCCTGGTATCATTACACCGCCACATACTAAAATTGGAATCATGCCTGGATTTATTCATAATCCCGGCTCGATTGGCATTGTTTCCCGATCCGGAACGTTGTCTTATGAAGCAGTTGACCAGATCACCAAAGCAGGACTCGGACAAACAACCATGGTTGGAGTAGGAGGGGACCCTGTTCCTGGAACTACGATATTGGAAGCCGTTCAACTCTTTATGGAAGATCCGGAAACCGAGGGAATCATTATGATTGGCGAAATCGGCGGTAACATGGAAACCGACGCCGCTTACTGGATAAAACAGTATGGCACAAAACCGGTTGTTGGCTTTATTGCAGGGGTAACAGCGCCAAAAGGAAGAACTATGGGTCACGCAGGCGCCATTGTTGGAGGCGCATCAGATACTGCCGAGGCTAAAAAAGAAATCCTGCGGCAATGCGGCGTTCATGTTGTTGATTCGCCCGCCGATTTGGGCGCAGCGATGCTTAAAGCCCTGCACAAAGTTTAATTCGTCCCTCGTCCTTCGTCCCTCGTCCTTCGTCACTTCCTCCCCTTAACATACTCATACGCCCCAAGATCCGGCGGTGAACTGCGGGCAAATCCGCGGATGTCAAAAGGTGTTCCCATGTCGGCTCCCTGGTCAATGGCAGGGGAAATGCTGTCAATCTGATAATTCCATTCCTGGACTTTCACAAAACGTGGATCTTTATTTGGCTGACAATTGAGAAACCGCTGTGGGTTGCTCATAATCATCTGGGTTTTGATAATTGCATGATCAAAATTATACTCAAAAGGTATTCCTGGTAATGAATCTAATTGAATTTCATCATCGTTTGTACCATAAATAATGGCATTCCCAAAAAATGCTTTCGTGAGAGGCTTTGATATTTTTTGCCCTGTGGCGTCATAACTGTAATTACTGATATATACTGATGGCGAATGACGAACCGAAGCATACCAGTAGTTACCGACTGTCAATTGCCGGAATTCATAAGATCCACCGTAATTCAGGTCAATACAAACGCTTCCACAATCTCCAATAACGCAGTTAGTAGAAACGATGGAGGTTCCAAAGGCATAGATTCCGGTAGAAGTCATGTTCTGAATAATGGAATTACTGATGATTAGCATGGGCGATGTTAGCGCCAGCGGTTGGTCAGCAAGAATACCGTAAATCCCATTTTTAATATGGACGCAGTTCAGTTCATTGTCTTTGCTGCCTTGCTCTAAATATATTCCACCCCACTGCCCCGGCAAATCTTTATAAAATGGATCCATCCGGTCACCCTGAAAAATAACCGGATTATCATTGACGCCGGCGATTTTCAGCGTTCCCTGAAAAGAGACAGCCATGTATGCATCCTTGTGAAAATAGACCCTGGTTCCAGGAAGAATGGTAAGGGAAGAATTTGTGTCAATCCGGATTGATCCAAATACTACATGCGACATAAGACTATCCCAAATAACATTTCCATTAAGTGCGACATCGCGATAGAATAAAGCATTTCTTCCCCAAGCCACCAGCTTTATCTGTTGAAGGGCGCCATTGGTCTCAAAACTAATAGAATCACTAACAACAAATGGAATATTCTTATTATTCGGATCAACAGTAACCTTTACAAAAATAAATATGCTGTCATTTCCGGGTATTTCAACATCAGAGGCGCCCAAACCCGGAACCCCGTCAATATTAATCCTGTAGTTTGAAAGCTGACCGCCATAAAGACTGATTTTTGAAACCTTGATTTTGTTTTCGTTTGTATTGTAAACGATCAATCGCCTCGTGATTGAGCCAATCGTTGGGAATACGGTATCGAAAAATACAGTATCTGTGGAAAACTTCAACATGAGACCGGGGGTTGTATCTATCTTTTCCTGCTTCCTGCAGGAAAACTGAAACAAAGAAATCATTAGGAAAATAATGGGCAGTAAAAGATGTTTCTGTCTAAGCATTAGAAGTCATTTATAATCAAAACACTCAAATGTAACGTTGAAAGCCCAGAATATTGTAACTTTGCAAATCATTTTTTTCTCTCTAATTTTGACCAAAATTAATGTAAATCACACAAAATGAGTTATATCAATTTTGATAAAAGCCAGTTGGTGAACCTCGAATACTCGTTAAACCGTGAATTATTGCGGGCTAACAGGGCTGGTTCTTACGCCAATTCAACCATAATAAACTGCAATACGCGGAAATATCATGGTATGCTTATTACCCCTCAACCAGGGATTGATCATGAAAATCATGTGCTTCTTTCATCACTTGATGAAACGATTATCCAGATGGAGTCTGATTTTAACCTTGGTATTCACAAGTTTCCAGGCGGCAAATATAATCCAAAAGGACATAAATACCTTAGGGATTTTGTTACTGAACCATATCCAAAAATGACTTATCGCGTTGGTGGAGTGATTCTTACCAAAGAGATGGTTTTTACCTCCAAAGATGATCGCATGATTATCAAATATACTTTGGTCGAAGCCCATTCTCCAACAAAGTTGAGGTTTACTCCGTTTCTTGCTTTCAGGAATATCCATTCATTAAGCAAAGAAAATATTTTCGTTGATAAAAAATATGAAAAGGTTGCTAATGGTATAAAAGTGAGAATGTACCAGGGATATACCGATCTTTTTCTACAGTTTTCCAACGACGTCGAATATACCCATGTTCCCGATTGGTACTACAACATTGAATACCAGGAAGAAATGAATCGTGGATACGATTATCAGGAGGACCTTTACGTTCCTGGTTTTTTTGAACTGGAGATTAAAATGGGGGAAAGCATTTACTTTGCGGCAGGCACTCAGGAACTTGCCCCTGCGGGTATGAAACGGGCTTTTAATGCCGAACTCGAGAAAAGAATTCCGAGAGATAGTTTTATCCACTGTTTGATAAATTCAGCTCAGCAGTTTATTGTAAAAAAAGGAAAAAGCACAGAAATTATGGCTGGTTTTCCTTGGTTCGGACGTTCCGGCAGAAGCACATTTGTTTCTTTACCTGGCTTAACCTTGGTTAATGGCGATATCCAAACCTGCAAATCGGTAATTGACACTATGGTTTCGGAAATGAACGGACCTTTATTTCCGCTTTTCGGCAGTGGTTCAAGCGCAATTTATAGCGCCGCCGATACCTCGCTATGGTTTTTCTGGACATTACAGCAATATGCCGATTTCACCGGCGAACATCATAAAATTTGGAAGGAATACGGGAAAAAGATGAAACTTATCCTTGAAAGTTATCGCAAGGGTATGGATTTCAATATACACATGGAACCCGACGGATTGATTTATGCCGGCGTTCATGGGATGGCGCTTACTTGGATGGATGCATTTTCAAATGGTAAGCCTGTTACGCCAAGGATGGGCAAGGCAGTGGAAATTAATGCATTATGGTATAATGCCATCCGGTTTAGCCTTGAGGTTGCCGCTCTGGCATGCGATCAGAAGTTTATTGAAGAATGGGAACCTCTTGCAGAAATGATACCGGATTCATTTTTCAAAGCATTCTGGAACCCCGAAAAACATTACCTCGCCGACTATATTGACGGTGAATATAAAGATTGGGCAGTCAGACCAAACATGGTTATTGCCACTTCTTTGCCTTATAGTCCGGTGAAAGAAGAAATCAGGAAAGAAATACTCAGCCGGGTAAAACAGGAGCTTCTGACGCCGCGCGGCTTGAGAACATTGACTCCGAAAAGTCCCGTTTACAAAGGGATTTACCAGGGAAATCAGAATGAGCGCGAAGCGGCATATCATCAGGGATCAGTATCACCCTGGTTGCTGGGGCATTTTGTGGAAGGTTATCTCCGGATTCATGGAAAAAGCGGTATCTCGCTCGTTAAAACAATATATGCTGAATTTGAACCTGTGATGACCGAACACGGCATCGGCACAATCTCCGAAATTTATGACGGAGATCCGCCACATCAGGGGCGTGGAGCCATCTCCCAATCATCCTCCGTTGCCGAATTGCTTCGTATCGGTTACCTGATTAAAAAATTTGAATAATTCATGGAAGATAAGTAATCTAAATTGTAAATGCTAAATCAACAATAAAATGCGTGTGTTAATGTTCGGGTGGGAATTTCCACCTCATATAACCGGAGGACTTGGAACAGCCTGCTTTGGATTGACAAAGGGTCTGGTTAAAAATGGAGTTGACGTCATCTTTGTCGTTCCGAAAGCCTTTGGAGATGAAACTAAAGATGGTTTTCGGCTGGTAAATGCCAGTGATGTTATTCTTGATTTCACTAGTTCACAGACAAAAGAATTCTGGGAAAAGATTCAGTTTATGGAAGTTGGATCAAATCTGGTTCCATATCTTGATCCGGAAGAATTTGAGCGGGCAGTAATCCAGGAGCGGCTCATTGAAAAAACTGAAACTCATTCTGTGTTCTCAAAGCAGTACTCCTTTTCAGGTAAATACGGTCCAAATCTGATGGAGGAAGTTTCCCGATATGCACTGGTTGCCTCCTCAATAGCCTCTGCCAATGAATTTGATGTGATTCATGCACACGACTGGTTAACCTATCCTGCCGGAATTGCAGCAAAAAAAATCTCCGGTAAACCACTCGTTGTTCATGTTCATGCAACTGAATTTGACCGCTCCGGCGAACACGTAAATAAACCAGTATATGACATTGAGTATCAGGGAATGAATGAAGCTGATTTGGTTATAACGGTAAGTAATCTGACGAGGCAAATCGTGATTGATCGCTATGGCATTCCGGCTGAAAAGGTAATTACGGTGCATAACGCCGTTGAACCTGTTGATCGTCCTGAATTGGATGGAGTTACAAAACATGTGAAGGAGAAAGTTGTCACTTTCCTCGGACGAGTTACCTATCAGAAAGGTCCTGATTATTTTGTCGAAGCAGCCAATAAGATCCTTAAAAGAGATTCCAATGTTCGGTTTGTAATGGCTGGTTCAGGCGATTTGTTGAACAAGATGATTAGAAGGGTTGCGCAACTGAAGATTTCAACAAAATTTCATTTTACCGGTTTTCTTGCAGGTCCGGAAGTTGACACCATGTTTGCAATGAGCGATGTTTATGTCATGCCCTCGGTTTCAGAACCTTTTGGCATCTCGCCACTTGAAGCCATGCGGTCAAATGTTCCTGTGGTTATTTCCAAACAATCCGGCGTTGCCGAAGTATTACAACATGCCTTGAAAGTTGACTTCTGGGACGTTGATGCGCTTGCAGATGCAATTTATGGAATTCTTCACTACGAGGGTCTTCGTAAAATGTTTGTCCGCTATGGTAAAACCGAGGTTGACAATCTGATCTGGGAAAATGCCGCCCAAAATATTCTTGATGTGTATAATAAAGCTGTAAAAATTTGATTATATGAGATCCATTTGCCTCTATTTTCAGGTTCATCAACCATTTCGGTTGAGAACTTACCGGTTTTTCAACATCGGACAGGATCACCACTATTACGACGACTATCAGAACCGTCACATCATTCGTCGGGTTGCTGAGAAATGTTATATTCCAGCCAATAATCTGATGCTAAGTCTTATCAGAGAATTCGGTACAGCGTTTAAAATCAGTTATTCCATTTCCGGAACTGCACTTGAACAAATGGAAACTTATACACCTGAAGTAATTCAGAGTTTCAGGCAGTTAGCCGATACTGGGCAGGTTGAATTTATTGCTGAAACTTATGCGCATTCCCTCGCTTCTCTTGGAAGCAGGAATGAATTTATCAGACAAATTCATCTTCATACAGCTAAAATTGAAGAGTTGTTTGGAAAACGCCCTACCACTTTCAGAAATACTGAACTTATCTATTCCGACGGTATCGGCGAGATGGTTGCCGATTTGGGATTCCATACTATGCTGACAGAAGGAGCCAAACACGTATTGGGTTGGAAGAGTCCGAATTATATTTATTGCAATAAAATCAATCCGAAATTGAAAGTTCTTTTACGGAATTATCAACTGAGTGACGACCTCACCTTCAGATTTTCAAACCAGGATTGGTCGGAATGGCCCATGACTACCGAAAAATTTGTGAAATGGCTCAATACTATTGATAAGAAAGAAGAGGTTGTAAACCTATTTATTGATTATGAAACCATTGGCGAACATCAATGGAAAGAAACGGGAATATTCGAATTTTTCAAACATCTTCCTTCCACAGTCTTTTCAAAATCGAATTTCTCTTTTGAAACTCCTGAGATTCTCTATCATGAATTACAACCCATTGCAGCGATTTCCGTTCCTCACCCCATTTCCTGGGCAGATGAAGAACGCGACCTGACTGCGTGGTTTGGAAACGAACTACAGGATGAGGCGTTTTCAAAACTTTATTCTTATGAATTAAAAGTAAAAAATTGTGATGACCCTGGTATCCGGCGCGACTGGTTGTATCTTCAAACCAGCAACCATTTTTATTACATGTGTACGAAATGGTTTTCATCAGGCGAAGTACATAAATATTTTAATCCCTACGGTTCACCTTACGAAGCATTCATAAACTACATGAATGTATTATCTGATTTTATGATCCGGGTGGATGAATTTCTAAACCGTGAAATTTTGCAAAAATCCGAAGAAGAGGATAAGATTAAACATGACGAAAAGGTTGTGGAAATAAAAAGTGCGGAAACTAAACCAAAACCAATATCGGAAAAATCTAAAAAGATCGGCGGAAAAAAAACTGAAACCGTAAAACCGGTTGCAAAGCCCAAAGATAAGGTTGTTAAAAAATCAGGAAAAGAAACAAAAAAATCAAAATAGAAATCATGAAGGATATGCAACTCATGATTCCCGATTACTTGTTCGAAACAAGTTGGGAAGTTTGTAATAAGGTTGGAGGTATTTATACAGCCATCGCTACCAAAGCGCGGGTACTGGTAGAGGAATATAAGGACAATTACATTCTTATCGGTCCTGATGTATGGAAGGAAACTACTCAGAATCCGGATTTTCTTGAAGATAAATTTTTATTCAAATCATGGCGTGAAATTGCTGAATCACAAGGCTTCAGGTTAAAAGTAGGCAGATGGAACATACCTGGGAAACCAATTGTAATTCTTATAGATTTCACCTCCTATTTTTCTGAAAAGGATAAAATATTTGCCCATTTCTGGGAACGTTATAAACTTGATTCCCTTAGTGGAAACTGGGATTACGTTGAACCTGCTTTTTTTGGATATGCTGCCGGAAAGGTAATTGAAAGTTTCTATAACTATAACCTTTCCCATCACGATAAAATAATTGCCCAATTTCACGAATGGCTTACCGGAACGGGAGTTTTATATATAAAGGAGCGGGCGCCTCAAATAGGCACTGTATTTACCGCTCATGCAACTGTGGTCGGAAGAACTATTGCTTCAAACGGACTGCCGCTTTATAAAAACCTTGAAAATTATAATGCTGAAACCATTGCGAGACAGTTTGGCGTATTGGCAAAATACTCATTGGAGAAATTGTCGGCAAACGAGGCAGATTCCTTTACCACCCAAAGCGATATATTAAATAACGAATGTCGTCATTTTCTCAATAAAGAAGCCGAGATACTTACCCCCAACGGCTTTGATGACGCATGGGTGCCAGGTAAGGAAACATTTATTGAAAAACGTTCTTACGCTCGTGAAAAACTCATCGAAGTTGCTTCAGGGTTAACAGGTCAGCAACTTGCAAAGGATACAATTCTCATTCTTACCAGCGGTAGAAATGAGATGAGAAATAAGGGGTTGTCGGTCTTTATTGATTCGCTCGGGTTACTTAACAAACAGTCGAAACTTCCTCAGACTATCGTAGCATTTATTGCAGTTTCTACGGGTCATATAGGACCGAAAAAGGATTTGCTCGACAGAATCAGGTTAAAAGAATACAGCCATGCCCGTACCGAAGATTATTGTACACATAGTCTTCCTGAACCGGAAAATGATCTGATCCTGAGGAAAATTAAAGAAAATGGATTGATGAATCGCCCTGAAGACCATGTCAAAGTAGTTTATATTCCTACTTACCTTGATGGCGCTGATGGCGTATTCAACCTGAAATATTATGATCTCCTGATTGGTTTTGATGGCGCTGTTTTTCCATCATATTATGAACCCTGGGGTTATTCTGCGCTGGAAAGTTTATCATTTCACATTCCCACCATCCTCACATCTGTTTCAGGCTTTGGGCAATGGATTAGAAAACTCTTTCCAAACTTGAAAGATTGTACCGCAGTGGTTGATCGTAATGATGACAATGACCATGAAGTGGTTGAGGCAATAGTAAAACATATATTTAGCTGCGCTTCAAAGTCGGAGAAGGATATTATCAAAAGCAGGATAAAAGCATGGGAGATTTCCCGTACTGCCCAATGGAGCGATCTGATCAACAATTACTTGAAAGTTTATTCGGAAACATTGGAAATTGCAGCGTCGAGAGCTGAACAATATGCAGGCAAACAGCCTCAGGTACTTACACCTTCATCGAAGATATCGATTTATGCTAAACCTGAATGGAAAAAAGTACTGATTCAGCAGCGGCTTCCAGATAACCTTTCCAGTATTGAACGGTTGGCAAAAAACCTTTGGTGGTCATGGAATTACGAAGGTTCAGAGTTGTTCGAAATGATTAATAAAGAACGATGGTACGCTTTGAAATTTAATCCTATCGCTCTTATTGAATCATTGTCGTACAATGAATTACAGGATTTAAGCATCAATGAGAAATTTGTAAATAAATTGGTTAAAGTCACTGCCGCATTTGATGCTTATATGGCAAAAGCGAGTGAAAAACCAAGAGACATGGTTGCCTACTTCAGTATGGAGTATGGTTTGCACGATACCGTAAAGATTTTCTCCGGCGGTCTTGGCATGCTTGCGGGCGACTACCTGAAAGAAGCAAGCGATTCCAATTATAACATTGCCGGCGTCGGGCTTCTTTACAGATATGGATATTTTACCCAATCTTTGTCAATATTCGGCGATCAGATTGCCATTTATACTCCGCAAAAATTTACTCATCTTCCATTAATCCCCATTCGCGATGCAGAAGGCAACTGGCTTAAAATTACTTTCGCTTTGCCAGGTCGTACAATGTATGCCAAAATCTGGCGGTGCGATGTGGGGCGTGTGCCTTTATATCTGATGGATACTGATATTGAGGAAAATGAAGAAGCCGACCGCAGCATTACTCACCAGTTGTATGGCGGCGACCTTGAAAACCGGCTTCGTCAGGAAATTCTGCTTGGAATAGGCGGAATAAGAATGCTCGATGCAATGGGATTAAAACCTGATGTTTTTCACAGTAATGAAGGTCATTCAGCTTTTATCGGTCTTGAAAGACTACGTAAACTTATTCAAAACGAAAAACTTACTTTTCCACAAGCGCTCGAGGTCGTTCGCTCTTCAACTTTGTTTACAACGCATACGCCTGTTCCCGCAGGACATGACACATTCCCTGAAGATCTTCTTCGCCGCTATTTATCTCACTACCCTGATCATCTTAATCTGAAATGGGAGCAGTTTATGAATCTTGGACGGATGGTGGACAATGAAGCGAATGAAAAATTTTCGATGAGCGTACTGGCTGCAAAGTGCTCACAGGAGATCAACGGCGTTAGTAAGATACATGGTAGAGTTACCCGCGAAATGCTGGTAACGCTTTACCCTGGTTATTATCCCGAAGAACTGCATATAGGTTACGTTACAAATGGCGTACATCTGCCTACCTGGACTGCCAAATCATGGATGCAGTTGTATAGTAAGGAGTTCGGTGATGGATTTTTTGAAGATCAGTCAAATCCTCAATACTGGAAAAAAATTCATCAGGTTGATGATGAAATTATCTGGAAAACCAAAATGAAGCAGAAGGATCAGATGACCGAATATCTTTTGCAACATCTCTATGACGATATGACCCGCCGGCATGAAAATCCAAAACTTATTTTTAAAATCCGCGAATCAGCAAACCCAAAAGCGCTTACAATTGGTTTTGCCCGGCGGTTTGCTACATATAAAAGAGCTCACTTGCTATTTAGTAATCTCGACCGGCTATCGAGAATTGTGAACAGCAAAACAAAGCCAGTACAATTTATGTTTGCCGGTAAAGCGCATCCAAATGATAAGGCAGGTCAGGATCTTATTAAGCGAATCTACGAAATTTCTCATGTCCCAGAATTTATCGGAAAAATATTCTTTTTCGAAAATTACGATATGGAGCTGGCAAAATACCTTATCAAAGGTGTTGACATTTGGTTGAATACACCTACGCGTCCCCTTGAAGCATCTGGTACGAGCGGCGAAAAAGCAGTGATGAACGGAGTAGTAAACTTTAGCGTACTCGATGGTTGGTGGGCAGAAGGTTACCGTCCAAATGCAGGATGGGCGCTTCAGGAAGAGGCTACTTATGATAACCATCAGTTCCAGGATGAACTTGACGCTGAAACTATTTACACTATCCTTGAGGAAGAAATCGTTCCGAGATATTATGAGGTGAATGATAAAAACGTTCCTGAAAAATGGGTTTCATATATTAAAAATACAATCTCAGAAATAGCGCCACATTTTACCATGAAACGCCAGCTCGACGATTACATTCGTCAGTATTACAATCCTCTCTTTAAACGTTCCAGGATTATGACCGGCAAGAACTACGAAATGGCGCGCCATATTGCAAGCTGGAAACGCAAAGTCATGCGGGGTTGGGAGAGTATTGAGGTTATTTCAATGAAAACCCCTGACTCCAACCAAAAACCACTTTCGCTGGGCGAGTCATTCAAGGCTGAAATCGTACTTGATCTCAATGAACTATCCGGCACTGATATCGGTATCGAAGTTCTTTTTGGAAAGAAAATCAATGATGAAGTGAAGGAGCCAAGTTTCAAAGAAGAGATGGTTCTGGTGAAATCCGAGAAAAATCTCGTCGCTTTTGGTTGCGATATCCCTATCAACCAGGCCGGCGTATATGACTTTGTTTTCAGGGTATTCCCTAAAAGTCCGCTGTTGCCGCACCGGCAGGATTTTAATCTCGTTAAATGGATTTAACCGAATTTTTCATTCAACTTTAACATTATAAATTAAATGAAATTACTTTCAGGAAAAATTGCTTTGATAACCGGCGCGAACCGTGGTATAGGGAAATCAATTGCGTTAAAGTTTGCCGAACATGGAGCAGATATTGCCTTTTCAGATATTCAATATAATGAAGATTCGATTCTTTTAGAAAACGAATTGACAGCTCTCGGCGTAAAAGCCAAAGGTTACGCATCTGACGCGAGCTCCTTTGGAGACAGCGAACAATTGATTAATCAAATTCTTGAAAATTTTCAATCCATTGATATACTTGTCAATAACGCAGGTATTACACGAGATAACCTTTTGCTTCGCATGAGCGAACAGGATTGGGACCGTGTAATAAATGTGAACCTGAAATCAGTATTCAATCTTACCAAAGCGATTCAGAGGGTGATGATCAAACAACGATCGGGCTCAATAATTAACATGAGTTCAGTGGTTGGGGTCGAAGGAAACAGCGGTCAGTCAAACTACTCTGCAAGTAAAGCCGGGATTATAGGTTTTACAAAATCAATTGCTCAGGAACTGGGATCGAGAAATATCCGTTGCAATGCAATCGCTCCTGGTTATATCGAAACCGAAATGACAGCAAAACTCTCACAGGAATCCCGCGATAAATGGATTCTCGATATTCCAATGAAACGCGCAGGCACCCCCGACGATGTTGCAAATCTGGCTTTATTTCTTGCCTCCGACCTTAGCTCTTATGTTACCGGTCAGGTAATTACGGTTTGTGGCGGTCTTCATACCTGATAGTGATTATCATAATAGTCGCCAGCTCTCACTTACTCATTCAAATGTAATTTCAGATCAGAATTGAAAAATGTCTCATCAAAGTATATTTGGAGATAAGTATTTAAAGACCCGACTTGATAACTTCACTCTCGAAGGTTTACCGAATTATGAAGTAAAACGAAAGACTATTGCAAATTATATCAAAGCGCTTGAAAGTGGTCGTATCGAAAAAACAAAGGAAGAAGCAATCCAAGCAGATTTCTTAAATAATTTTTTCGGAGATGTTCTGGGTTACGAATATGATAAAAGAACGCCTGTTGAGCAGGCGTTTTCGTATTCATCCAAATCGGGCGGTAAATGCAAATGGGTAATTATTTCTAACTTTAAGGAAATTCGCCTTTATCATTCCTCCGACCAGGGAGCTTTTGAAAAATTTATTGTTTCTGAATTAATCCGGGATGAAAACCTTAAACGTTTTTTTTATATCCTGCAAAAGGAACATTTGATATCGGAATCATCCGAATCAACTATTGAAAAACTTTATCGCGAACGCCAGGAAATTGAACAAGATATCACAAAAAAATTCTACAGTGATTATAAAAACCTGAGATTAGACCTTTTTGAACACATAAAGGAAAACAACAACGGTATAGATAAATTTTTGCTGTTTAACAAAACCCAAAAAATTTTGGACCGGTTTATATTTGTATGTTTCTGCGAAGATAAAGGATTGTTACCTCCGAATACCAGTCTTAAGGTTAAAAACATTTTAAAAGCTGCATTTGATTTTTATCCTCTTAAACTCTGGCGACAGTTGAAAGGATTATTTCAAAGTATCGAAAAAGGAAATCCGCCACATGATATTTGCCGGTTTAACGGAGGTTTGTTCGCAAAAGATGAAGACTTAGACAATCTTACAATCCATGATGATATTTTACTTAAACTCATCAGCTTTTCAGAATATGATTTTGCAAGCGATATAAACGTAAATATTTTAGGACATATCTTTGAGCAATCCTTGTCAGACATTGAAGAGATAAAAACACAAATAGGCAATGGCAAAGATTTATCACGTTCAAAGTATAAAAACAGAAAAGAAAAAAAATAAAACCACCGGGAAATTTGCCGACATTCTTAAATACAACACCAATATTGAAGTACATCTTAAATTCTGGGAAGCCTACAAGGATAAAGTGCGAAATATAAAAGTTTTAGACCCTGCCTGCGGTTCTGGCGCTTTTTTAAATCAGGCTTTTGATTTTCTATACAATGAAGGGCAGGCGGTAAACGACCAGCTTACCGCTTTGCGAATGGGGCAGCGTGAAATCTTTGAACTTGATAAACACATTCTGACCAATAATATTTTTGGCGTTGATCTCAATCCCGAATCTGTTGAAATAACAAAACTTTCACTCTGGCTAAAAACAGCCGCCAAAGGAAAAGAATTAACTGTTCTTGATGAAAACATTAAATGCGGAAACTCTCTCATTGACGATAAAGAAATTGCCGGGGATAAAGCATTTAACTGGTTTTTGGAATTTCCTCAAATTTTTCCGAATCAGCGGAAATCCAAACAGGAAAACACTGTTGAAGAACCATCTTTCAATTATGAAAACCCAAAAAGCAAAGGGTTTGAAAAGTATGGTTTTGATGTAATAATTGGAAATCCGCCTTACGGCGCTAATTTTAATGAAAAAGAAAAAAAATATCTAACCAGTTTCGATGAACTTGTACCAGACTATGAAATTTACATTTATTTTATTTCAAAAGCCGCCCGACTTCTTAAAGCATCAGGAATTTTAAGTTATATTTTTCCAAATACATTTTTGTCAATACTATATGGAACGCCTTACCGGAAAAATATTCTCAATAATTTCCACGTTCTCTCTCTCACCGATTTATCAAACGACAAAACATTTGAGGATGCCTCCGTGAGAACCTGCATTTTCACTATGAAAAAGGAGAAATCAGAAAATCCTGGCACATCGTTATCCTTAATAAAGTCCGATACGAAAAATATCGTTCAACTGATGCGGATTCCATTTAACCAATTATCACAAAATGTGGATAATTGGTTAAAGCTATTTCATTATTCTGCTGAAAATGAATTAATTATTAACAAAATTAAAAAGTATCCTCAACTAAATGAAATTTGCGAAATATCTCAAGGGTTAATTCCCTACGATAAGTATCGCGGACATAGTGAAGATACGATTAAAAACCGTATCTGGCACTCAACCTTACGAAAGGACGACACTTACAGAAAAGAACTTAAAGGCGGAGATATAAACAGGTTTCATTTACACTGGAATAGTAAACTTTGGATAAGTTACGGAGAATGGCTTGCAGCTCCACGAAATCGGAAATTCTTCACGAACCCAAGAGTTTTAATTCGGGAGATCGTTTCTTCGTATCTATTTTGCTGCTACACCGAAGAAGAATACTATAATACGCCTTCAATAATTAATGTAATTCAAAAGAATTCTGATTACTCATTGAAATATATTCTGGCTTTATTAAACTCAAAACTTATAGGCTGGTATCATTCCTGCACTTCACCCAAAGCTAAAAAAGGTTTATTCCCAAAAATATTAGTTAATGATGTTCGAAATATTCCAATACCTCAAATTTCACAAGAAGCACAACAGGATTTTATCGCCCTTGTTGAAATAATGCAATCAACAACCAAAGACCTTGAACGCTTACAAGAAAAATTTTTCACTTTTATTATCAGCAAATACAAAATCGAAAGTCCATCAAAGAAAATTCAAAATTGGATTGATTCGGGATTTTCTGATTTCAGTATTGAATTGACAAAACAAAAAGTAAAACTTTCAGTTTCTGAAGAATACGAATTAATGCGCCTTTTTGAAACTGAAATGAAAAGAGCAAAAGAATTGACAGAAATTCTTAAAAATACAGACAATGAAATTGATTTAATGGTATATAATCTGTACGGAATTGACCAGAATGAGATTAAACTAATGAATAACTGATAATCCGACAATTATGGGATTGGTAACTGAATATCCGATTGGATTGATTATACTTTGTTTCCTGCTTGGAGGAGGGTATTCCTATTGGCTATATTTTCAGGATATAAAGCGCGGCGTCAGGTCAAAGGTGATGATAAGTATGTTCGTTTTCCGATTTTTATCTGTTACTATCATTTCCTTTCTGCTTCTTTCCCCTTTGATCCGACGTTCGGAAAAAATCATCGAAAAACCCATTATCATTGTGGGAATTGATAATTCAGCATCTGTCATTCAGTCGGGAGATTCTGCCTTTTGCAAGAGAGAGTTTCCATTGAAAATTAATAAGATGGTTGCTGATCTGAGCAAGAAAGGCGATGTGAAAGTATATTCTTTTGGCGATAATTTCGTGAGTGGGTTTAATGCTGAATTTTCCGATAAAAGAACAGATATTTCCTCATTTTTCAATGAGATTAATACGCGTTTTGCCAATCGCAATGTTGCTGCAATCGTTATTGCTTCTGATGGTATTTACAACCAGGGAAGCGATCCGTGGTATGCTGCCCGGCAAATCCAGGTTCCTGTTTATTCTATAGCGCTCGGAGATACAAATCTGAAAAAGGATATTATTATCAAAAAAGTAATTGCTAATCGAATTGCCTATAAAGATGATCGCGTTCCTGTTGAAGTAATCGTGGAAATGAACAAATTTGATGGCGAAAAAGCAAAACTTATTCTTTCAAAGGGGGATAATGTAATAGAATCAAAAGAGGTACGGGCAACTTCCACTCAGTCGCAACAGCGAATAACTTTCTGGCTTGATGCAAAGCAAACAGGGATTAGCAGGTACAAGTTGCAACTTACTCCACTTGACGGAGAAGCAAATATGGAAAATAACCGGTCGGAGTTTCTTATAGAGGTTCTCGACGCCCGTCAAAAGATTGCCGTGATTTACAATGCCCCTCATCCGGATGTAACGGTAATTGAAAAAGCTCTTGAAGGTTCATCTCATTTTGAGATCGAAATTGTTAGCCCTGATATGCCTCCTAAGACGTTTGACAACTATGACCTTATTATCCTGAATCAACTTCCATCCATCAATAGTGTGAAGGATTTGAATCCCATTATAAAATCCAGATCATCGTTGCTTTTCATCCTTGGTTCTCAGACCGATGTAAATGCCTTTAACAGTTTACAAACCGGACTGGTTATCAACACCTCAAAAAACTCTTTCTATGAAGCCGAACCGGTTGTTAATAAGGATTTCTCTTTGTTCACAGTGGCAAAGCAGGATCAAATGATTATGGATGATTTTCCTCCGCTTCAGTCGCCATTTGGCGCTTATCAGTTGAACCCTCTTGCAGATGTTTTGATGTTTCAGCAAATTGCCAATATTTCTACCCGCACGCCATTGATAATGTTTACAAGGTCGGGAGAAAAGAAAATCGGAATTATTGCCGGCGAAAATATCTGGCGCTGGCGAATCGCAAATTACATTGTTCAATCTAACCATGATATTTTTGATATAATGATAGATAAGATTGCCATTTATCTCGCAAATAAGGATGATAAGAGCTTTTTCAGGATTCATGTAAAAACCAAATTTTCCGAAAATGAGTCAGTTGAAATGGAAGCTGAAGTGTTTAATCCTTCTTATCAACGGATTACTGATCCGGATGTTAATATAACTATTACAGATTCAGAAAATAAAAGTTATCCGTTCATTTTCAGCAAAGGAGCATCTTCTTATTACCTTAAAGCCGGTCATTTCCCTGTAGGAGCCTATAAATTCGCGGCAAGAGTTAATGTGGGTAAAGAAATATACCAAAAGACAGGAGAGTTTTTTATAAGCGAAATTAACATAGAAAGCGCAACACTGGTTGCCGATCATCAGGCGCTTTCAAGAATTGCCTCCGCCCATGATGGCGAAATGGTTGGCAGCAGGGATATTGCGAAACTTGCTGAAAAAATTCTTGCCCGTCAGAATGTTCGGTCAATATCCTCGTATCAAACAAAAATTTCCGATCTGATTAGCGCTCCGTGGTTGTTTTTACTAATCATGGCTCTTCTTACAGCCGAATGGGCGCTTAGAAAAAGAGAAGGAAAGTAAACGGTGATTATGAGGTTCAGAGGTCTCTCTTTTCCATTATAAAATAGACAAATCCTACCATAGCCGCCGAGTAAAGTAAAGGAATGGCACATGCGCTCCAGGTAACCGATTCCTGTAAATTTAATCCCATTACTGTTTTCAGAACCGGAATTGCAGGATATTCTGTAACTCTCAGAATCGCATTTACCGGCAGGTAAGTTGAAATCCCATTTTTAAACACGAGGGGACTCTTCAGGAAAAAATAGAGAATCGGTTCAACTATGAATACGTATAGTGTGAATAATGCGATAGATAACCCAGTGTTTCGCAGTAAAAAACCAAAAAAAAGTCCGAAAATCTGAAATGCTAGTATCGTAATAAAGAAACCGAAAATAAACGACGATTTATCGAGGATCAAGGAAAAGGAAATGTCAGAGGTGTTAGATAATCCAAGTATCAAAGTACCTATCAGTAAAAAAAAGGTCATGATAATTGAAATCAAAAGAATCAGAAATAGTTTTGATAGCAGAAACTCCAGTTTGCTCATCCCGGTAATTACATTCTGACGAATTGTTTTGAAGGTAAATTCATTGGTAATCAATATGATGATAACAATAGCCGGAAATATCAATACATACCTGATTGTAGCGAAAAAGGCAATATTCTGCCAAATCCAGGGAAAAAAATAAATAGTTACATGAGGCAGCGGAATCGGGGTGTGCCTATTAACATCGTCAATTATGTTGTTGATCATGAATTCAGCCATCAGCAGCCCAACCGATAGAAAAAGAAAATAGAGACTGATAAGAATCCAGAAAATTTTATAATTTCTGATTTTTTTGAATTCTATTCTGAGCAGTTTTATCATGGTGTGTCGTGTAATAACTCCAAAAAATGTTGTTCCAGGCTACGCTTGCGTTCAGATAAATGGGTGAGGATAATTCCCTCGCTGAAACAGAATGAATTCAAATTGTCGGGCGTAACCTCATCTTTAAAATAGACCAGTATTTTATTTCCAGCTATGGCTAATGACTTAAATGCAGGATGCAAACTTATTGCTATTTGAAGCTTTTCAAGATCGCCGGCTGCCAACTCAAAGGAATCTGATATAGCAAGAACATCGCTGACCTGACCATCAAAAAGTTTCCTGCCCTGTTTTAATACCGCTACATGCGAGCATATTTTCTGTACCTCGTCGAGCAGATGTGAGGCAATGATGATAGTAGTACCCTGACCAGCGATCAGCAGCACAAGATCACGTATATCGGCAATTCCTTGTGGATCCAGTCCATTTGTGGGTTCGTCAAGAATCAGCGCTTCCGGGTTGCCCAGCAGCGCAGCCGCAATTGCCAGTCGTTGCTTCATCCCGAATGAATATGTTTTGAACCGTGAATGACGACGTTCAAAAAGACCGGTAAGCTGGAGAACGCGATCAATATCCTCGTAACCATGACATTTTATATCGGCAATAATTTTCAGATTAATCACCGCTGACAAGTAGGGATAGAAGTTTGGGCTTTCAATAACACTGCCGATCCTTTTGCGAGTCTCCTTGTTGGAATTTTCTCCAAACCATTGAAAACTGCCTTTATTTGCTTTAAGCAGGTCAAGAATTATGCTCAGTGTGGTTGTTTTTCCGCTTCCATTGGGTCCGAGAATACCGAAAACCTGTCCTGAATTGACTTCGAGTGAAAGATCATCCACTGCCTGGATTTTTCCATAATATTTTGAAAGATTTCTGATTGAAAGTATCGTTTCCAAATCAATTATTTATGATAGTTAAACATTGGTTCTTTGACGCAATGCAAAGCACATTGTTACAACAAACGTTGAAAGCGAAAATAATCATCCATGATAGAGCAGGAAGATCGTATTTTTTTTATGAATATCCGGCTTACGGGTTTTCCATACCCGGATTGGTTTTGAAACAATGTTCTCCTCATCGCCTGTGATATTGGTAGCAAGACATAACATGGTTTCAGGGTTGCATACAGAAACAATGGCGTCAAAAAGCTGGAGGTTTCTGTATGGAGTTTCAATAAAAATCTGGGTTTGATCCTGGATAATCATTTTTTGCTCAACTTCTCTGATCCGCTTATTTCTATCGTTTTTTTCAGACGGTAAATAACCGATGAAGGCAAAGTTCTGTCCATTGAACCCTGAAGCCATAAGGGATAAAAGTATCGAAGAAGGACCTGTGAGCGGCACAACCCTGATTTCCAGGTCATGGGCTTTTCTTACAATCAGAGCTCCGGGATCTGCAACACAGGGAACGCCTGCCTCCGAAAGCACTCCGATAGAATGACCTTCAAAAGCAGGCGAAAAAAAGTGTTCGAGACCGGTTTCCACTGAATGTTCATTAAAGATGAAAAAGGTTAAATCGTTGATCGGAGATGAAATTCCGGCTTTGATGAGAAAACGGCGCGCAGTGCGAATTTCTTCAACTATGAAGTACTGTAAACCTCTGATAATTTCTAAAGTTCCAGCCGGAATCACATTCTCAATAACGCCTTCAGCAAGGATTGATGGGATGAGGTAAAGCGTTCCTTTAATCATGACGCATGATCCATGGTAGCTCATCGAGATCAACATTTCCGCCCGAAATTATGATTCCTGTTCGCTTGCCGGAAACATTAACCTTGCCTTCCATGATAGCAGCGAAGGGAACCGCTGATGATGGTTCTACAATGATTTTAAGGCGTTCCCATAAAAAACGCATGGCTTTCACAATGCCAGCTTCACTAACCGTCACGATGTTGTTAACATGGTCAAGGATTATGGGAAAAGTAACTGAGCCAAGCGAAGTGCGAAGTCCATCGGCAATGGTTACAGGATTAACAGAAGGGACAAATTGTTTTTGAGTAAAGGATAAAAAAGCATCGTTTGCTTGTTCCGGTTCAACTGCAATAACCTTGCCGCCAGAACTGAAATAATGGACAGAAAGAGCGGTTCCGCTGAGTAAACCGCCACCGCCGACTGGAGCCAGAATCAGATCAAAATTTCCAAAATCTTCAATTAATTCAAGTGCTGCAGTGGCTTGCCCTGCAATGATCCGTACATCGTTATACGGGTGAATTTCAATTGCGCCGGTTTCTTTCAGAATTTTATTCAACATTGTTTCTCTCGATTCCAGCGTGGGTTCACAAAAAGTTATTATGCCACCGTAGCCTTTTACTGCTTCTACTTTTACTTTTGACGAATTTGAAGGCATTACAATATAGGCTTTAGTTCTAACCAGCGAAGCTGAATATGAGAGAGCCTGAGCGTGATTACCAGAGGAATGCGTAGCAACACCATTGACTAAATGTTGTTTTTCAAGTGATAATACAGCATTGATTGCGCCGCGAGCTTTAAAAGCTCCAACTTTTTGAAAATTCTCACATTTCAGAAAAAATTCTGTATTGTACATCCTGTTGATGGTTTGGGATGTCAATACAGTTGTGCGGTTGATGAAAGGTCTTATTCTTTGATGCGCCAGTTTTATCGCTGCGCCGTCGGGAACCGGAAATTGAGCGGAATTCATCTTTTCAGATCGTTTTAGTTACTCGTTTCACGAAGGCTTCACAAGCCTCATCCAATTGCGCATATACTTTTTCAAAAGCATTCAAATCGTGGTACCAGGGATCAGGAACATCAAGGTTTTGACCGGGTTGTAAAACATTCAGAAAATAATCAACCTTCAATTGATCATCAGAATTCCTTGACCGCTTCATCACATTCTTATGGTGTGTAGAATCCATCACAAAAATCATATCGAACTCCTCAAAATCACGATCCCGAAAAAGCCTTGCCCGATGACCTGAAATATCAATTCCGCGTTTCTTCGATACAGCAATTGCGCGTGAATCAGGCTTATCACCCACATGGAACGACTCAAATCCACAGGAATCAACAATTGCCTGTATATTTGCCCTAAGCAGTTTATCACGTAAAATGCCTTCGGCGAGAGGGGAGCGGCAGATATTTCCCGTACAAACAAAAAGGATTTTTAACAAGGGGGAATCTAATTAAAATTTGATCTTTTTATCAAGTTCTTCTACGAAAGCCCTGAACTGCTTATCGGTTTCAACAAGATTATTGACTGTTCTACAGGCGTGAAGAACGGTTGCATGATCTTTATTACCACATTGATGCCCAATGCTTGCCAGGGAGGAATTTGTGTGTTTCTTTGAAAAATACATTGATAGTTGTCTCGCCTGAACAATGTTTCGTTTTCTTGTTTTCGAATGAATAGAAGCTACCGTAATTTTGAAATATTCACAAATCACCTTCTGGATATAATCAATTGATATTTCCCGCACATTATTTTTTACAAACTTATCAATCATCTGCCTTGCAAGTTCAACCGTGATATTTTTTTTATTCAGCGACGATTGAGCAAGGAGCGAAATATAGGCTCCTTCGAGTTCCCTGATGTTCGTGTTAATATTGTATGCAAGGTATTCGACTACTTCAGTTGGAATCTGAATCCCGTCATTGTATAGTTTTTTATTAAGAATGGCGATGCGGGTTTCAAAGTCGGGTAACTGCATATCAGCCGAAAGTCCCCATTTAAACCTCGATAGCAACCTTGGTTCAATGCCTTTCATCTCAACAGGAGGCTTATCGGAAGTTAAAATGATTTGATTACTTTTTTGATTTAAGTGATTGAATATATGGAAGAAAACATCCTGAGTTTTATCTTTGCCGGCCAAATTATGAATATCATCAATGATCAGTACATCAATCATTTGATAGAAATGGACGAAATCGTTATGATTATTACTTTTAACGGCGTCAATAAACTGATTAATAAATTGATCGGTGGTTACATACAGAACAGTCTTTTCAGGAAAAAGATTTCTGACCTGAAGTCCGATGGCGTGGGAAAGGTGGGTTTTTCCAAGCCCGGTTTGGCTATACAAAAGGAGAGGATTGAATGCTGTTTTGCCAGGATTACCAGCAACAGCAAACCCTGCAGAACGTGCCAGACGATTGCAATCGCCTTCGATAAAGTTATCAAAGGAATAACTTTCAATCAATTGCGAATTGATTTTGAGTTTTTTCAACCCAGGTATGATAAACGGATTTGGTATCTCTTTCGAGGATCCTTTGTTTAAATCATAAGGCATGGATACAGCCGGGTTTATGGTCGCTTTCTTATCGCCAGTTGGCATTTTTATCGTGTAAGGGCCTGGTTCGCTGTCGGAATTATCAACAATAATGCTGTATTCTAACCGTCCTTCATTTCCTAATTCCTTCTTAATGGTCTTCTTCAATAATCCTATGTAATGTTCTTCAAGCCATTCATAAAAAAACTGACTCGGAACCTGGATTGTTAAAACTTTTTCAGACAGTTTAACAGCAGTGATCGGAAGAAACCAGGTTTTATAACTTTGGAAGTTTATATTATCTTTAATTACTTTAAGGCAATTTTCCCAAACTTCAACTGCGTACTTTTCCATTAACCCTTTTTCCGTGATTGTTAATTGCTCGAAAGAAAATATTTTTCAGAGATTCAAGGTTTTAGAATGCAATCATTCATTGATAACCAATGAACAACGAACCCTTGATTTAATTAACAAATTTTGGTAAAAAATGTTGATAAAAAAAATTATTTATCCTTGATTTTGTCAAAAAAAGTATCTGTAAAAATGATTTGACTTCATTAAATGAACCATTATACCGATCTTAATCATCGCCCATTCAAAAGGTTATTTGCCTTAATAAATTCCGCAAAGGAATTATTTGGAAGCATTATAAATTTTCATTTACTTAAATATCAATTAGTTAGAAATATCAAATATTTCAATCGAAACAATCTTCAAACGGGCCAGCCGGTTTTCAACTTTTTGCCTGACGCTTTTTCTTACAAGGAATTCTATGGTGCAGTGTTCCCCGGTGATTTGCCTGACCATTTTTACCTGCTCCTCTTTAACGATCCGCATAATCTCGTTCATTGATTCATAACTGAAAACAACCCTGAAGTTTATTCTGATTGTTTTCTCAACTATTTGAGCTGTATCCAATGCCTCGCGCGATGCAGTCCGGTATGCATGGATTAACCCCGGAATGCCAAGTTTCGTACCGCCAAAATACCGGATTACAACAATGAGAATATCCGATAATCGAGTGGAAAGTATCTGTCCGTAAATTGGTTTTCCCGCCGACCCCGAAGGTTCGCCATCATCATTGGTGCGATAAATGGGATTTTCATGTCCCAAACGATAGGCATAACAGTGGTGATTTGCATCATGGTAGGCTTTACGTATTGAATCAAGTTTCTCTTTTACCTCTTCCTCGGTTGAAACCGGCATCGCAAAAGCAATAAATTTGCTGGCTTTTTCGCGATATACACCCTGCGACTCGCCAACCACAGAAAGATAAACATCAGTGGCAGTTTCCATAGCTGCGAAATTACTTTTATTTTTAATTTAGTCGAATGAAAAACACAACCATTCGGGTAATTGATCTGATCAATAAATTTAAAGCCAGGTTGGCGAACATCTATACTGCAAACGAAATCAGACAAATTATTTATTTGCTCTTTGAGGCATATTTGGATTGGGCGAAGCCAACTGTTCATTTATCTTATAATCAGTCATTATCTGAAACAATGGCGACCCAATTTGATCAGGCTCTGCTGGCGCTTATATCCGGCGAGCCTATACAATATATAATAGGCGTAGGGTGGTTTAATGGAGTAAAACTCAAGGTTGACAGGCGAGTTCTGATTCCGAGGATGGAAACAGAGGAACTTTGTGCGCTCATCCAGAAAGATCTGACATTTAGACGATCATCTGACTTTTCAATACTTGATATTGGAACCGGTTCCGGATGTATCGCCATTAATATTAAAATGAATTTTCAGGAATCTGTTATAACAGCAATTGATATTTCATTAGATGCTTTGAATCTTGCAAGAGAAAATGCCGATAATACAAAGTGCGACATCATTTTTCGCCGTATTAACATTCTTAGCCCTTTTGATCAGACAATGCTTGGGCAGTTCGATCTGATTGTAAGCAATCCGCCATATATAACCGAAAGTGAGAAACGCCTTATGAACCGGAATGTAACCGAATTTGAGCCTGCTATTGCGCTTTTTGTCCCTGATGAGGATCCTTTGATTTTCTTCCGGACAATAAGTGGGTTTGCAAAGCGCCATCTGAGAAGTCAGGGCAGTTTGTATTTCGAAATTAATGAACACTTTGGGCGACAGATAATGGAAATCCTTATTGATTTGGGATTTTCCCAGGTTGAATTATACAACGATGTTAATGGTAAACCCCGGATTATTCGCGCTATTTCTGAATGTTCCTGAGCGCTTCGCCAAAAATTGACGTCCCGATGCGTACCATTGTGCTGCCCTCTTCAATGGCAATTCGATAATCGCCCGACATGCCCATAGAGATTTCTTTAAAGTAAATACTGTGACTGAAATATTCAGTTTTCAACAATTCAAATATGAAACGAAGGCTGTTAAATTCAAGTCTTATGAGATTAAGATTATCTGAAAAACTTGCCATACCCATCACGCCTGTAACTCTGACATTATTCAGGTTCAGACTACTCAGATTATCAAGAATTTCGCGCGACTCCTGAATATCCAAACCAAATTTAGTCTCTTCGGTTGCAATATAAAACTGAAGCAAACAATCAATAACGCGGCTGTTTTTTATGGCTTCCTTATTGATCTCTTTGAGCAGATTTACGCTGTCAACACTATGAATGAGGTGGATAAAAGGCGCGATTAATTTCACCTTATTGGTTTGCAAATGACCGATAAAGTGCCAGATTGTATCCGATGGCATTTGTGGCTGTTTAACCGCAATTTCTTGTGCCTTATTCTCACCGAAATTCCGTAGTCCGGCATTGTATGCCTTGATCATCTCAGCGATCGGTTTGGTTTTTGAAACCGCAACTACGGTGACATTATCAGGAACTGATTGCCGGAGTATTGAAATTCGCTGGGAAATATCCACAGTAATAATGATTTTAATTCGACAAAAATACGAATTTGCAGGTGAAGCCGTTAGCCTTACCTTTGCTTTTTATTTTACCATGCGAAAAACGATATTTTCATTGATTCGACAATTCCTATTCTGGATCTTTTTTTTCAATCTGACCAGAATGGTTTTTCTTATTTACTACCTGAAAATCATCATGGTTGAGCAAATTGGTTTTATTGAAGCATTAGGTATTTTCCCTCATTCCCTGAAACTTGATGTGGCTACAACGTGTTACATTCTTGTCGTTCCATTTATTATTCTTGTTATTCAATTAGTGTATTGTCCGAAATGGTTGAACCTCCTTAATACAATTTACTCCGGCATTCTGATTTTCGTCTATTCGCTAACAGTTGCGGGTGAAATGGGGATTTATGCTGAATGGAAAACAAAACTGACATATAAGGTTATAAAATACCTGAATCATCCGAGTGAGATTTTTAACTCGGCAGAGACTGGTACTTTCATTTTTCTGGTTTTTATTTTCCTCGCTCTTTTCTTTTCCGGGGTCTATCTGTATCTCCGCTTTTTCCACTCTGACATTTACAAGTGGCGTTTTCATCCTTTTCAGTCTTTTGCTTTTGTGATTATAACGCCTGGGCTTCTTTTCATTGGCTTACGCGGAGGAATGCAGCAAATTCCAATCAATCAGAGCGAATCATATTTTTCCGATCACAATATTCTTAACATAGCTGCGGTAAACAATGGATTTAACTTATACATCAGTATATTTGAGAATCTTCAGAACTTTGGTCATAATCCATATATCTTTATGAATCCTGTAAAAGCAGCACAAATCATGAAGAAGATTTATCAGACGACTGTTGATACTACTATTCATGTATTAAAAACCGACAGGCCAAATATTGTATTGTTCATTCTTGAAAGTTGGTCGGCGGATCTGATAGAAGACCTTGGAGGCAAACCGGGCATCACCCCGGAATTCAAGAAATTGCAGGAAAATGGAATTCTGTTTGATCAGATCTATGCATCCGGATCGCGATCAGAGCAGGGAATGGCATCCATTTTCAGTGGATTTCCGGCACATCCGATAAGTTCAATTACGGTTCAGCCTGATAAAATTGTAAAATTGCCAAGCGTTGTAAAAGATCTTAGTAAAGCCGGTTACACAACTGCGTTTTACTTTGGCGGTCAACTGATTTATGGAAATATCAAGAGTTACATCTTCTTTAACGGATTCGATAAGGTTATGGAGGGCGCCGATTTTCCAGAAAGTTTGCCGCAGGGAAAGTTAGGTATCCACGACCAGTTTACACTTTCATATTTGCTTGATGATTTAACAAATATGAAACAGCCTTTTTTCGCCTCGCTCTTTACACTTAGCACACATTCACCATGGGATCAACCTTTTGAAAAGCCATTAAAATGGGGCGACAATGAACGTGAGTATATTAACGCCGCCTATTACACTGATCACTGTCTGGGGAAATTCTTCGAAACAGCGAGGCAGAAGCCCTGGTTTAATAATACGCTCTTTATCATCGTGGCTGATCACAGTCATAATTCTTACCGGAACTGGCATCCAGAGTCGAAGGAATATCATAAAATCCCAATGTTGTTTTACGGTAATGTGATCAAGGAAGAGTTTCGTGGAACCCGTTGGAAAAAACTGGGCGATCAGTACGATCTTCCTGTTACCTTGTTGGCGCAACTGAATATTCCGTCGCCGAAATTTCAATATAGCAAAAATCTCTTCAATCCTTATTCTCCTGATTTTGCCTATTATTCAACTGAAGATGGCGTTGGGTGGATAAGACCTGATACCTACTTTACTTATGAAAAAACCAGTAATTTTTATTATTGGTGGAATGACCCAAAACTTACCGACTCTGTAAAACAGGAAGGATTTGCTTATTTGCAAACCGTTTTCAGTGACTATATGAACAAATGACAAGAGGCTGACTTTAAATTTAATTTTAAAGTCAGCCTCTCGAAATTGTTGATGATTGATCAACTAATCAAGGGAATGGACAATTAGCCCGGAGCGCAATTTGGGTTCAAACCAGGTTGTTTTCGGAGGCATGATGTTACCGGAGTTGGCAATATCAATAAGTTGTTTCATCGAAACCGGATAGAGTGCAAAAGCAGCTTTCATTTCACCACTATCAACTCGTTTAACTAATTCGCCAAGTCCGCGGATTCCTCCGACAAAATCAATTCTGTTGGATGTTCTGAGATCCTTTATATCGAGAATATTATCCAGAATCAAAACGGAAAGTATTGTAACATCTAACACTCCAATAGGATCAGAATCATTGAACGTTCCTGCTTTCGCAGTCAATGAATACCAGATTCCATCAATGTAAAGCCCGAAATTATGCAGTGCATCTGGTTTATAAATTTGCTTACCCTTTTGGTCAATATCAAATACGGTTTGCAATTTTTCCATAAACTCCTCCTTTGATAAACCGTTCAAATCTTTTACAACCCGGTTGTAATCAATGATTGAAAGTTGATTATCAGGAAAGTGCACCGCGAGAAAATAGTTGTATTCCTCCTTGCCTGTATGTGAAGGATTGTTCTGCTTTTTCTCATTTCCTACCAGAGCCGCCGCCGCAGTGCGGTGGTGTCCGTCGGCAACATAAGTATATGGAATGTTTGCAAACAGGTTTACCAGATGGTCTATTGTTTCTTTATTTTCAATGATCCATAAATGGTGTCCAACTCCATCATCAGCGACAAAATCATAAACAGGTCTATTTTTTGCTACAATTTCGGAAACAATTTTATCAATTGCCGGAACCACAGGATAAGTAAAAAAAACAGGTTCCATATTGGCATTGGTAATACGAACATGTTTCATCCGATCTTCTTCTTTATCCTTACGGGTAAGTTCATGTTTCTTAATAATGCCATTCATGTAATCTTCCACGCCTGCGCAACCCACAATTCCGTATTGTGTTTTGCCGTTCATGGTTTGGGCATAAACATAAAGCATATCCTGGTTGTCGGGAGATAACCAACCATTGGATTGAAAAAGATCAAAATTTGCTTTTGCCATTTCATAAACAAGCGGGGAATGAATGTCAACCGATGAAGGAAGATCAATTTCCGGTTTGATTATGTGAAGCAGGGAATAGTCATTACCTTTTGCCTCTTTCCTTGCTTCGTCGGAGTTCAGTACATCATAAGGTTTCGAGGCGAGGTCTTTTGCAATTGCAACCGGTGGTCTGAGTCCTTTAAATGGTTTTAAAATAGCCATAGATATTTCAGTTCTTAAAAAAATTATTCAAAGTTGTAAGTGTTTTTTTGCATTTTAGATCGACTCTTCATCATCAGTCTCATCTGGCTTTACGCTACGTTGGAGGGAACCGATCAGCGCTCCAATCATTTTGGTCATCTCCATCAAGTGGTTTTTAGAGTCTTCGTAGGCATGGCTGGTAATAAACGACCTGTTAAGGGCAACGGTTGAAAGAACCACGCACTCCCTGACCGAACTTTTTGCCATCTTCAGGTAATAAATAAACTGACTTTTATTTCTGGACGAACCCTCTGCTATATATAAAGCAATACCATTAGAGGAAACGATAAACCGGTCAAAGAACGATTTCATAAAAGGGTCGTTTGAAGTATTCTTCGCCATTAAATACACCCAATCCATATATTCAAGCGCCTTATGATAGATTCGCAAATCTTCAAATCTGAAAAAAGTGACTGGTCTTTCGTGTTCGTTTTCCATTGTGTAGCTATATTAAGTATCTATTTTTCAGATTGTTTTCGCAATTCGTAAATTTGCTCGACTGTCAAACTTGCCATTGTTTTGCAGTATAATATTGTACTCGTTTGTCAAAACCGTCAGGTTCTTCAACCTGTTTTTCTATGATGTACGATATATTTCTTTCATCGGTAACTCTTACGTCAAGAATTGAACTTTTAACATATCTTACGAAAAGCTATATCATTCTTTACATCAACAAATTTCATAAATTTCCATTATGATTTCATAGATACAAAGTTACGATTTTAATAAAGTACATAAAAACAGCAAACGATGAATATTAAACGACTTTTTTCAGTTTTCAGTACAGGTGTTATTTATTTACCTGATATGTCCGGTCGCCATTATTAATAAATTTTACAATCTGCCGGGCTGCTGCGATTCCAGCATTGATGTTAGCTTCTTCGGTTTGAGCTCCCATTTTCTTTGGAGTACAGAAAAACTTTGCCTTGAAATTCGTTTCGATTTCAGCTTTGTTTGAAGGTTCAACATCTGACAAATACGCAAAATCTTTTCTGTCGTTGAACATTTTCAACAAGTCGGCTTCATTGATTACCTCTGCGCGGGCTGTGTTTATAAGACATGCAGGGGAAGGCATATTCGACAACAAAGCATAGTTAATTGATTGTTTTGTCTGGCTGTTTGCAGGAATATGAAGAGAAATAAAATGACAAGTCCGGTATAATTCTTCAACAGTTCCAACCCATTTGACGCCGTCTTTTTCGATATCCTGGCGGGAAACGTAAGGATCAAAGGCATAAACATCCATGCCAAAACCTTTTGCAATGCGGGCAACATTTTTGCCTACATATCCATAAGCATGTATTCCAAGCTTTTTCCCCATCAATTCGGCGCCTGATTTACCATTAAAGAAACTACGAACATAGTAAACCATCATTCCAAGAGCAAGTTCGGCAACGGCGTTGGAATTTTGTCCTGGCGTATTCATAGCGACAACTCCTTTGGCTGTTGCTGCCTGAAGATCTATGTTGTCGTAACCGGCTCCGGCTCTCACAATGATTTTTAGTTTTGAACCGGCGTCAATCACGGTTTTATCGGCTTTATCACTGCGGATGATAACCGCATCAACATCAGCCACAGCTTTAATAAAATCATCCTGGCTGGAATAATTTTCAAGAAGAACAAGTTCAAATCCTGCTTCTTCAACAACTTTGCGAATCCCTTTTACGGCAACCGGTGCAAAGGGCTTGTCGGTTGCAACTAAAACTTTTATCATATTATCAGTATTTAACAATAGAAGCCTGATATTTAGTTATATATCAGACTTCTATCGGAATTATTAATTAAGCGTTGATTTTTTCAAACTCGTGAATTGCATCTATCAGCGCCTGAACACTTTCGATAGGCATAGCATTATAGGTTGACGCTCTGAAACCACCCACCGACCGGTGTCCTTTAATGCCGAGCATTCCTTTGTTTTTGGCAAATTCCATAAAGGCGTCCTCCTTATCTTTATACTGATCCTTCATTACAAAGCAGATGTTCATCAATGAGCGGCTATCTTTTTCAACAGTTCCAACAAACATTTTACTATTGTCAATAACATTATACAGTAATTCAGCCTTTGAAATGTTCATTGCTTCGATGGCTTTCACGCCGCCAAGGTTTTTGATCCATCTAAGGGTTTCAAGGCAGGTATAAATTGCAAAAACGGGTGGCGTATTGTATAAGGAAGGCTCCTTAAGGTGAGTGGAATAATTAAGCATGGTAGGAATTTTGCGCTCTGCTTTTGGCAGCAATGATTCATTAATTATAACGAACGTAACTCCCGCAGGTCCCAGATTTTTCTGGGCGCCTCCATAAATCATGGCATACTTAGAAACATCTACCGGACGGCTTAAAATATCCGACGACATATCGGCGATTAAAGGAAAAGGGCTTTCAATATCATGCCTGATTTCAGAACCATAAATAGTATTATTAGTGGTAATGTGAAAATAATCGGCATCAACCGGAATGGAGTAGTTTTTGGGTATATAAGTAAAATTTTTATCCGCTGAAGAAGCCACTACGTTCACTTCACCAAAAAATTTAGCCTCTTTAATGGCTTTCTGCGCCCATACTCCGGTTTCGAGATAGGCAGCTTTCTTATTAAGGAAGTTATATGGGATCATGCAAAACTGCATACTGGCGCCACCGCCAAGAAAGATAACCTCATAACCTTCGGGTATTGCCAATAATTCCTTGAAAAGTCCCATTGTTTCATCGAGGATGCTCTGAAAATCCTTACTACGATGCGATATTTCGAGCAATGATAAACCTATTCCGTTGAGATTTAGGATTGCTTTTGCCGAATTTTCAATGGCAATCTGAGGCAGAATGGAAGGACCTGCATTAAAATTGTGTTTTTTCATAAAAGGTTGTTTTTGTTTATGTATGCGATTTGTAAAAAAGGGTTTTTCAGATAAACGACGAAAAAAAATGATGACATTTTTGCGAATTCAAAAATATAAAAAAAAGAGTAAAGACAATGGGTTTCCGGGAAATATTATCTGAGATAAAACTATCTTGGCTTATTTCTTGATTCGATCCCCTGAATAAACCTCCAGCGTCCGTAATCCATATAGAAACCATCAATCATATCCCCGGCAGGAAAGTAATACTGATACTGCCCTTCCTGCGTCGAATCCAATGGAATCAACTGGTCGACAACAATGGTCTGTTTCAGTGTATTTGTTATTTCAAATATTCTTTTACGCGAATTCCATTTTTTGCCGGTTGATACAATCTGCTCCTCATATTTTAGCGCCATTGTAGCTGAGGATGAATATCTGAAGATTATTCTCGTTTTCATTCCACCAGGATATTCTTTGAATACCGGAAGACCAAATATAGGTTCATCTGCGGCGTTAAATGTAAGTATTTCAATAACCTTTGAGGTTATCAAAGCATCTTCCCCCGACCATCCCAGCAGGGTGTAAAAAGTTTTTCCAGTAGAAGTTGTTCCGGTAATTACTCTATAATAGAGCGCCCCGAACCAATGTCCGCTGTCGAGAATCAGACTATCGGGAATAGCTAGAGAATCAGAAAAGTCAACTAATTGAAAAATCTTTGATTTGGTGCCATCATTAATTCGTAAAAAGCCGTAATAACGGTGTCGTCCGTTTTCGCGCTGTATATTCCAATGAAAAATTGTAAACCTTTTGTCATCTGATGTAATCCTCGCTATGGTTTTCAGGGAATCAAAAGAATAACAGGCTGCTGAAGGCATTGAGAGAACACTATGAAAAAGTGATAGGATCGTGTCGTTTAATTTGAACCGGGCGCTATCATTATGCGTATTTTTCAATACAAAAAAATCCCTGGAAAGTTCTTGTTCCATACTTTTAACAGAAGGTACTTCCTGACCATTTACAAAGCCGCCGATAGAAAAAAATACAAGTAGAAAGCCTTCGCAGAACAAAGCGAAGGTGAAAGAATTTGGTTGTGGTTTTCCTTTCGTCATTTTCAATCAATTTCTATTCTGAAATTTTTATGAATTTGTGATAAACTAACGATCATTGATATTGTTTAGTGTTTTCCGAGTTATACTGGAAAAATTCAATTTGAAATTGTTTCCTGATGAGGAGGTCCAACATTAAAGTCGTCATATTGAATATTCATATTTGAGTTGATAAAAAGCTGAAACTGATTGTAATAACTTTGAATACCAGGATAAAAAAAAGCTGAGATCAGCACAGGAGGAAATATAAGATTATCGTTTTTAATGATCAAACTTATACCGGCGCTAGTGAAAAATGAAGAACTGAAAACTGATTGATTTTGATCGGTAATCATGCCTGCCTGTAACTGAGCTAAAAGTGCAAAGCGAAAACCATAGAAATACCAGGGAGTGAAGCAAATAGCAGACAACTTTGCGCCAATAGATTTCTGACCATATAAAACATCCTGTCTGTTGAGTTTGTTGATTTTGAAAAACTGGTTTGCATCAAAGTATTCACTATTGTTTGACCGTGAATTAAACGCAATCCGGTAATCAATGGATAAAAATGTTCTGAATTTATATTGCTTGTCGCGTGATTGAAGCAATGGTGTGAAATAATTTAAGTTCATTTTGAAAACGCAATCTTCATAAGAATTTTCGTGGATAAAACCACCCGCCCTGACAAACCCTGACAGATAGCCAAAACCATAAAAAAAATTTCCAACACCAATCCTGGCGCCTGTATAACAACGCTTGTAAAAATCTGTATTCTCAACACCTCCTGTGATTTCGAATAGATGTCCATAAGATAGATTTTCAATTTTCCCGAATTGCAATACATAGTCAGTGATATAATAGTTATTTTTCGATAGGGCTATAGAAGATAACGCCTGCCAAACATTGTAATACCCTCTATTAGAATCAATTGTAACGATTGGGCGGGACGAATAATATTGGTTATAAAAAGCTGCTGTAACAACTGCGCGTGAGGTTTGCATCTGGCCTTTCAGAAGCATTGCACGACCGAGCCATAACCCTTCATTCGTATTATAACTGTCAACTGTATTAAAGTCGTCGACAGCATTTATTTTTTTTTGATAAAATGCGCTGATTCCTCCAGCCCATTTTGTTTTGTTTGTAATGAATCCTTTGTCGAAACGGATACCGACGGTTTGTTCTCCTTCGTCATTCGTATTGTAAAGAACAGTAGCATTAATAAATGAACCTGCAAGGTTAGAAAAAGTATAGGTAACGCCTTCGAAAAGAAAAAACGGAGCGCGATTAAGCGATAGCGACATACTCGTGGTTATTCCGTCTCCAAGTCCCATGAAATTTCCATCAAAAATGCGAAATCCGATTTTTCTAGTAGCAATCATAGGAACGTCTATGCCAATTGACCAAACATCTTTAGTTATTACAGTGATATCAACAGAGTCGGAAGGAGGGAGGGTAGGCGTTACAATTATTTTAGCGTCATCAATTGCATCCAAATCCTTTAAAATACGGACATTATCAGCCAACACCGACGGATCAAGACAGTCTCCTTTGTGAAATAAAATATTTCTCAGGATAAAAAATTTCATAGTGTTTATATGCAGTTTATTCAGCGCCTTGCCTGTTGTAGTGCCAGCCGTTTTTATTGTATCATAAACACTTGATCCGAAAGGAGATAAAATTTTGATATGGATATTACGGATCGTTTTATTGCGGTACTTTTCATAAGGTGAAGCGCTTTGAATAACCTGCATTTTATCAGCGAATACAGGCTGCCCGGGATCGGCAAAAGCAAGTCCGTACAGCAGTCGTGTGACTTTTTTTCGCGAAAATTTTTTGAAAATGCTATCATAGAATACCTGTGATTTCAGATATGCTGTTGAATCAGTAATAGAATCAAACCTGGGTTGTGGGATTTGTATTGGTTTTACCGGTATCTCCTGTCCTGTCGCAAAAACAGGCAATAGTATAATACCGGCAAATACCGTAACAAATATCCAGGTAAAGTTCAGGAATATTAGTAATCCCGGAATGCCCAATCTTCCGGGATTCATCTATTTGATTTTCATGGAAGCAATGATTCCAGCTATTTTTTCATTTAATCGCTGATCAGTTTGTTCAAAATCCTTAACTCCTTTGAGCTTTTCGCAAACCCCGAAGTAGAATTTTATTTTGGGTTCTGTACCCGATGGACGCACGCTTATTATACTACCATCGGAAAGAAGGAATTGCAGAACATTAGATTTAGGCAGGTTAATTGGTATTATCAGCCCGGTTGCAACATCTGTTTCACGCAACAGAAAATAATCTTTAATAGTAGTAACTTTGAAACCGTTAATCTCAACTGGCGGGGAGTTTCGGTAATTAACCATCATCTGCTCGATTTCTTCGGCTCCTGATTTTCCTTTTCGGGTAACAGAAATCAGTCCCTCTTTATAAAATCCAAACTGTTTATATATATCAATCAGCAGGTCAAACAATGATTTCCCCTCGTCGGCCATCCAAGCTGCGATTTCTGCTATCAAAGCACATGCGCTTACGGCGTCTTTATCACGAACAAAATCACCAACGAGATAGCCATAACTCTCTTCGCCCCCCATAATGAATGTCTTGTCATCTTCATGCTGCCTGATGACATCTGCAATGTATTTGAAGCCGGTAAGACATTCAAAATACTCAACTCCGAATGATTTTGCAATTTTACTCAACAGCTTTGTTGTCACAATTGTTGACACGATAAACTCATTGCCCTGAAGTTTTTCAGATTCTTTCCATTTTTTCAGAATATAGTAGAAAAGTAGTCCTGCAGTCTGGTTCCCGTTGAGCAGGATCATCTCCTTTTTGTTATTGCGGATTGCAATGCCAACCCGGTCGGCATCCGGGTCGGTAGCCATCACAAGGTCGGCTTTAATTTCTTCGGCAAGCTTGATACCCATATCAAGCGCGTTCTTTTCTTCAGGATTGGGCGAATGAACTGTGGGGAAATTCCCATCGGCGATAGCCTGCTCCTTAACCATGCTGATATTTTCAAACCCGTATCTCGCGAGAATTTCCGGCACCAGTTTTCGTCCGCATCCATGAAGTGGAGTATAAACGATCTTCAGGTTTTTCTGTCGTTGGATACATTCCGGAGAAAGTGTCAGCGCCTCAATGAGATCGAGATATACCTTGTCTATCTCCTCGCCAACAGAGATAATATTTTCATCAATTCCAATCCACTTCACATCATCAATGGAGGTTATTCTCTGAACTTCTTTGATTACGTTTTCATCGTGCGGCGCGATCATTTGAGCGCCATCGTCCCAGTATGCTTTGTAACCATTGTATTCCTTTGGATTGTGTGAAGCGGTAACCATGACTCCGCTCTGACAGCCGAGATACCTGATGGCAAAGGAAAGTTCAGGCGTTGGGCGAAGATCATCGAATAAAAACACCTGGAAATCATTCGCCGACAAGACCTCTGCCACGATACGCGCGAAGAACTTACTGTTATTCCTGCTGTCGTGGGAAATCGCCATTTTTATTGGGATATTATATGGAAACATGAGTTTCAGATAATTAGCCAGTCCCTGCGTTGCCATTCCAACTGTATATTTGTTCATACGGTTTGTACCCACGCCCATAATCCCCCTCAGTCCGCCGGTGCCAAATTCGAGATCCTTGTAAAATGAATCCGTCAGTTCAACAGGGTTCGTCTCCATGAGGCTTTTAACAGCAGCTTTTGTATCTACATCAAAACTGCCATGAAGCCATGCTTCAGCGCGTTGCTTAATCGTTTTTTCAATCTTTGCACTCATATCTCTAAGAATTAATTCGTTTTTCTATATTCTATATTCTTTATTCTATATTCATTATTCGTCCAATACATTCCTGTAGACTATCTCTCCAATCCGGAATTTCAAGTTGAAAACGTTTTTTGATCTTTGCTTTGTTGAAAACACTATAAAAGGGGCGGACAGCGGGTAATGGATAATCTTTTGTTTCGATTGGGCTTATTTTACAGTTGATACCTGAAAAGTCAACTATTGCGCGGGCAAAATCATACCAGCTTGCCACACCTTCATTGGCGTAGTGAAATACCTCAATTCCGTCGTTGGGATTATTCAGTGAAACAATCTGGAGGATTGCCGCTGCAAGGTCTCGCGCATAAGTCGGGGTTCCGATTTGATCAAAAACGACATTGAGCTGACCTCGTTCTTTTCCATATTTCAAAATGGTTTTAACGAAATTAGCGCCAAATTCCGAATAGAGCCACGACGTTCTTATAATCATTGCTTTGCACGCCTGTTTAAAAACCTGCTCTTCTCCGGCTTCTTTGCTTTTTGCATAAGAGGAGATCGGATCTGTTGTATCATCTTCGAGGTATGGTCTGTATCCTTTGCCATTAAAGACATAATCGGTTGAGACATGAACGAAAAAGGCGCTGAATTTGGCGCATACCCTGGCAAGATTCCCAACTGCGGTTGAATTTATAAGAAAGGCTTTATCCTGGTCAAGTTCGGCTTTGTCAACGGCAGTATAGGCGGCACAATTGATAATGACTGTGATTTTTTCCGCCACAACACATTGTTCGATGGCATTTTCGTCGGTAATGTCCAGTTCAGCCAGGTCAGTGAACAGAAAATCCAGATTTGGATAAGAATACGCAAGTTTTCGGATTTCATTTCCAAGCTGACCATTTGCGCCTGTAACAAGCAGTTTCATACGGAGTT
>JAPLDO010000024.1 GCA_026391715.1 Bacteroidota bacterium | reverse complement strand
TTACAAGAAAAAAATAGTTTTAAGTGAACAAACGATAGTTTTAAGAGTTAAGTGATTAAGTGTTAAGGAACAAAACTTAACACAAAACATCCACTACTCCCTTAACACTTAACACTTAATCCCTTAACACTTTTTTTTTAGTTTCCCCATATTTTCCAATTATCTTTTTTCCCAACGATCTGATTTTTTGCTTCGGCGGATGTGAGGATGATTGTATGAATTTTGCGGTTGATCAGTTTTTCCACTTTGGCGGTGAGGCGTTGCAGGTTTTCCATGTTAATCTCTTCGCCTACCAGAAGGAGTTCAATGCATTTACTGTCGCGACCTACAGCCATGTCGCCGGTGAGGTATGCGTGGGTGACGTTTCCGATGCGGTCGAGATGTTCCTCCACGAGGTGGTCGAGACCGACGTGTTTGCGGAGAATGGCGGTGAGGTCGGAAAAGAGGGGGTGGTTTTTGTTGGCGCGGAATACCTTGCGGTTCTGCTCCATGCAGGAAAGTAGCAAACCTCCTTGCTCGAAACGGTTCAGTTCGAGTCTGATGGAATTTGTGCTTTCGCCGAATTCTTCAGCCAGCCCGCGGAGATGCCCGGAAATCTCGGGGGCGAGGAAGAATTTCAGGAGAAGTTTGAGGCGGGTTTTACCGGAAATGATGAGGTCGAGCAAGCGGGAAAAAAGGGTTTAAGGTTCGTTTAATTCTTTAGCATCCAACAATATGAATTATTTTTTCTCCAATGTTTTCATCCCTCCAATATGTTTTTTCGTCCCAGCTTTTTGTATTGCTTCTGTCAAAAATGACAAGCCAACCAGTTTTTTCGCCAAGGGTTGCCATATAGGCGCTTAATTGTTCAATTCCTTGCTGAACAACTGATTTTGAATACATTATTTTTAGTTCGAGAGGATATTTATTGTTTTGATACACTACACACAAATCCATTCGTTCCCTTCCTGCTGCATATTCCCTTAAAATAATACCTCCGCCATTGATGATCCTTTGCAGAAAGGCTTGCAGGATTAAATGAGGGGCTGCTTCTTTATAGTCATATTTTTCTATCCAGATATTTGAGTTTTCGCGCCAGAATTGTTGAAAGCCTTTTAGCAATCCGGTCATATCAATAGCTCCAGCATTATCTATCCATCTATTTGGTATTTGGCTATATAATTGATATTGTGTATTGTAACTTAATGTTCGAATAATTACCTCGCCATAAATTTTATTTGCCGGTTGTAAAATTCTATTAGAATCTTTTATTAAACCCAAATCGAGACAATATCGGGCGTCGTCGTCTAAAATGTTGATTTCATTTTCCGCTCCTGAAATAATAGGTTCAATAATTTTTTGTACACGCGGCTCTTTCAATTTATCTAACAAACTGTCTATGTGGGTATCGCGCCGCAAAATTATGTTTTGAATCGCTTGTTCTACTAATTCTGTGGTTATCTTTTGTGTATAATCGTTAGTTAAAATTTTTTGTATTACTTCTCTCGCAATTGCATTTACCAGCCATGGCTGCCCTTCGGTTTGTTCAAATATTTTCTCAATAACCTGTTTGTCGAAAACCTGACCGGTTGCCTGCGTATGCTGAGCGTATAGGTCTTCAATTTCTGAAATTGAAAAATTTTTAACTGTTAAAGCTTCTGTTATAAAATTAAAAGGGCTTGCAGAACCAAGTGTTTGCTTATTATCTCTCAATTTTGATTTATAATCTTTTACATTTCGCATACCAACAAGCGCGATGCTATGAACAAAAGGAATTTCGGGTCTTGTTATATATCCATCGCGTATTTGACGTAAAAAAGTAATCAAAGTTCCGTTTTGCAAGCCATCTATTTCATCGAAAAAGATAATCAGGGGTTTATCGAGCATTGAGCAATAGCTTGCTAACGAACTTTTTATTAAAGTAGAAATTTCAGTCGTATCAGCGTTTTCTGCGAAAAGTTCTTTCATCGGTAAATTTGAATTCCTGATTGAGAATTTCAAATTATTCAAAATTTCAGGTATTCCTTCTTTGGGTTCAGTGAAAGTCTGAACTGATTCGACCGAACAATATAAAGCATAGTAATGACCTTCAACATTATAAAAATTTACCAATTCTTTGACAAGTGTAGTTTTACCGGTTTGACGAGGTGCATGAATCACAAAATATTGACCATATTCAACAAGATTTTCAATTTCCTTGATCCTTTTTAATACTGGGATCATATAATGACTTTTGTTGTTACACGGACCTGCTATATTAAAATATTTTTTCATCTTATGTTGTTAAAATGGACAAAATTGAGTCCACTCCGAAAAGTCATTTTTATGCCACATTGCTACAATCATCATGCTTTTGCTCCTGCCATTAGACCCCTTCCCCCCGACCCCCTTCCCCAAAAAGGGAAGGGGGAGGCTCGTGCTAATATGCGATAGCTGTGTTAATCATGGTATTATGATGATTAGCACACCACTCCCCTCCCTTTTTGGGGAGGGGTTGGGGGAGGGGTACCATGAAGGATGATTTGACAAATAGCAGTTTATTTGTTTTTTTGACTTTTCGGAGTAGGCTCAAAATTAAATCTTATCACAGATTCTGGCAACCTTCTCAATCCTTGCTTTTATCTTGTCGGTCAGATCGCTACTATATTATATTTTAACGATGTTGATTCTTTAGCCAGATTCAATAATGAGTCCACTCCGAAAAGTGGGAATAAAAATAAAAAATTGACTAAATCCACATATATAGGTAACTTGAATTGCCACGACCTTTAAGGTTGTTTCTTGCCAAGGTCATTTAATGAAGCGCCAATGTGATATACGGTTGAGATTTAACACGATATCCAACAGAGATAATAACGTCGAGATTGTAATATGAAGTCTTATATTTTTTGCCATCTGATGCAGTTGTCAAGGAATACCTGACAACTGAATTTCTAGACAATTCGCCCTCTTTGAAAATGTTATTTATGTGAAAACTAATATTTTGCTTTGTGGAATTAAACAACTCAACCATCTGATTCTGTGACAGCCATACTGTAGCCTCTGAAATGCTAACCTCTAAATGAGAGGATGTATTATCGGGTTGATAGATGATTATTTCACCTTTGTCTTTATCGGACTTCGTCATTTTTTACAGTTGAGACAGGAAGAATATGGAAAAAGTGTTAAGTGATTAAATGTTAAGTTTTAAGTGTTAAGTGTTAAGGGGGAGCTGCTTTGGTTTTTTGGAGTTTATTAAACTCTGGAGCGGGGAATCGCTCATCCATGACGGGTTTCTCCAGCCGGGTTTGCCTTCTTTTGGGTAGCCGAAGTACCTGGATAATGTGTGCCTGGTGAGTTATATGAATGTCCTTAAAACTTAACATTTAATCACTTAACACTATTTATGGCTTCGCCCTTTCAGTCCCATTTTGGATGATCTTAACTGGTGTTTTATTATTTGAGTAGCAAAGATACTCATTCGTTTTAATTATTACAACAACGTAAACAAATAAGAAGATTCAGTTTTCAGGGGTGGACAGGGCAAGGAACGCAGATGAAACTGATGCAGAAAAACGTTTTTTGGATTGTGGAAAACGCAATTTATTCCCGGCCGAAGTATAATAACGCGGCAGTGTTGAAATGCTTACTTTTGTTCAAAATATTTTTCATGGAGGAAAAAACAGCAGCATTTCAGAAACTATTGGAAATCATGGATGAACTGCGGGCGAAATGCCCGTGGGACAAAAAGCAGACAATCGCCTCATTAAGGTATCTGACGATTGAGGAAACTTATGAACTTTCGGAGTCTATTTTGCAAAACGACATGGAGGCGCTTAAGAAGGAGCTGGGCGATTTGATGCTTCACCTTGTTTTTTATTCAAAAATTGCTTCGGAAACCAATTCATTCGACATAAAGGGGGTGCTTGAAAGTATTACCGAAAAACTGATAAACCGCCATCCGCACATTTTTGGCGATGTTGTGGTTAAGGATGCTAAAGAGGTTCACGACAACTGGGAGCGGATCAAACTGAAAGAAAAGGGCAATAAATATGTGCTGTCGGGCGTACCTACCGGACTTCCCGCCATGGTTAAGGCTTACCGGATACAGGAGAAAGCCAGCGGCGTTGGTTTTGACTGGGAAAAACCCGAACAGGTTTGGGAAAAGGTGATGGAAGAACTGAATGAACTCAGAGAGATGGTTGAAGCCGGCGACTCGCAAAAACGGAAGGAAGATGAGCTGGGCGATCTGCTTTTTGCCATTATCAACTACGCCAGGTTTATCGAGGTCAACCCCGAAGACGCCCTGGAAGGAACCAACCGGAAATTTATAAAAAGGTTCAAACATCTTGAAGATAAAGCAAGGGAGTTTGGCAAGTCTTTACACGAAATGTCGCTGAGCGAAATGGATGTTTTCTGGAATGAAGCAAAGAAAAACGATTGACCTATTTCTGGTATGGTTGCCAGGTATTTGTCTGACGCTGGTAATCCTTCTCCGATTCCTGTTTATTGCCTCGAATGATGTTGCAATGGATGAGCCTTTTACAGTGTTTTTTGCCCAGGCTGATCTACATTCATTGTTCGATATGCTTCCAAATGAAAATAATCCTCCTCTGTTTTTTCTTCTAATGCATTTCCAAGTCAAATGGTTTGGTATTTCACCCTTGGCGGTCAGGTTTCTCTCCTGTGTTTTCAGCATTCTGACAGCGTTTATGCTGTATAAAACAGGAAAAAAGTACTTTTCGCAACCGGTAGGTTTTTTTGCGGCAGCCCTATTTACATTGTCCAATTATCACCAGCTTTTTGCTCATGAGGCGAGGGTGTATGCTCTTTTTGCCCTGCTGACTACGGTTTCAATCTATTTATTTCTTGGCTTAACCTCTCAACCTGAAAAGAAAAAATACATCGTTCTTTTAGCCGTGACAAACATTTTGCTGATATATTCACATTTTTTCGGATTTTTTATCTTCGTTATCCAGGGACTTTCGGTTTTTATCATTCCTGAATACCGAAAAACAGTTCTGAAACCTTACATGCTTTCTGTGATTATTAGTTTGATTGCCTATATACCCTATTTTCCGATATTTTTTAACCGGTTTTTCCAATCTTCCGTTAGTGGAACCTGGGTGGAACCTCCTGTTTTTTCCGATCTCTACACCATGGTATGGCGTTATCTGAACGCCCCGGTTGTTACAGTTGCAGCGCTTTGTATTCTTACCGCTGCATTTGTGAAGTTTATCATGAAAATCAGGAAAGGGACTACCGTGTGGAATAACAGAAATCTCATTCTGGTTATCTGGTTTTTTGCTCCCTATATTTTGATGTTCCTGGTTTCATATAAAATTCCGATGTTTCTCGACAGATATACAGTTTTTATTTCGGTTGGGTTTTATTTGCTGATAGCGGTTGCTTTGAACTCTCTTGCTTCAGAGGCAAAGTTCAGGGCGTTTCTGATGGCAGGTATAATAATAATGATGGCAGTTACTTTTCATCCTCGCATTGATAATAAGCGACGGTTAAAGGAGACGGTTACTTTTATTTCGGATCATAAGGGACTGCAAACAAGCGTGATCATCTGCCCCAGATGGCTTGAATATGGCTTTTCTTATCACTATAATCAATTAATATTCAGTAATTATCCCGGTATGCAGTCATTGCTGAATCAGGAGCGGATATACCCCGTAAACGATATTTCGAATCTTGATACTATGAAAATAAAGAATTCAAATCAGGTATTTTTATTTGAAGAGTGGGCTTCGCTGACAGATCCTGGGCAAACGCTTTCCAATTATCTAAACCGTGAATTCAGATATAAGGAGACATTTTCGTTTTACGAAAATTTCAAAGTACATCAATATATAAAATAAAAGCTCGCCCCGGTTTCCAGAGCGAGCTTTCACAGATAAACTTTCAGAATCAGTGTTTCCCAAGGTATTCGGCAACGCCTTCGGCTGTCGCTTTCATGCCGGCGTCGCCTTTGTGCCAGTTTGCGGGGCAAACTTCGCCGTTTTCTTCAAAAAACTGAAGCGCATCAACCATTCTCAAAGCTTCGTCAACGCTTCTTCCAAGGGGAAGATCGTTTACAATCTGATGACGAACAACCCCATTTTTGTCAATGAGAAAAAGACCGCGGTATGCAACCGGACCGCCTTCGAATTCCATGACGCCATCATCGGTGTACATGTATTCGCCAGCCAATACGTCAAAATTGGCGGAAATGGTTTTTGTAAGATCGGAAACGATTGGGAATTTCACGCCTTTGATCCCGCCATTCTTAGGTTCTGTATTCAGCCATGCCCAATGTGAAAATTTGGAGTCCACTGAACATCCAACAACCGCAACATTCCTCGCTTCGAATTCAGTAAGTTTATCCTGAAACGCTATAATTTCCGTAGGACAAACGAATGTAAAGTCAAGCGGATAAAAGAAAAAGACCACATGTTTCTTGCCAATGTACTGAGCAAGTGAAAATTTATCAACGAATTCGCCGCCGTTTAGAATTTATTTTGCAAAGGTAAGAATTATTTAGAAACAGTTTTAATAATGAACCGGTTTGCCATTATTTAAAATTCTTCAGGTCAAATTCAATCGGCTTATCTTTTGTGAAATCGTATAAAGTCATTTTCCGAATTTCATAATAACTCCGCCAGAATGTTTGTAAGGCATAGTAGTAGTTTTTCTGCGAATTGTCGGTTTCAATCTGGGCGTTGTTCAGGTCGAGGATTGAGTTGATTTTGCCGATCAGATATCTGCCTTTTGTTACTTCATAGCTTTTTCGCGCAACGGTGTCCGACTTGGCTGCTATCATTAACTGGTTTTGCTGCATATTGAACTGGATAACCTTTAAGTAAACATTTTGCTGAAAGTCAATGGAATCCTGTTCAACCCCGTTTTTTATGATTTCCATCTGCGACTGGGCAACGTTTATTCTTCCGCGCGCCACACCCCAGTCGACAATCGGGATAGTCAGTCCGAGTGAAACCTGTCGTTCATCGCCCGGATTTTTGTAGGCTTCAGGAATAGTGGAAGCCGTTTTGTTCAAGCCGATCACTGCGTAGATGTTGGCGTCGAACCTTCCTTCGGTTTTTGCCTGATTCACCGCGCTGGCGCCTTCGAGCAACCGTTTTTTAAAATCAAGCGCGTTGGAAGAATTCTCAATGGCAAGGGCTACAGCTTCAGTGGGATTGATTTTAAAGAATTTTACATTTGCCGGCGGTAGTAATACAATGCGCAATGTATCCTGAATTCTGAGGTACGACTTTAAGCGGAACTGGGCGTTGTCAAGGGCGAGATCGGCATTTTCAACCTGAGCCTGAGCTTTCAGGTAACTTAGTTCAAGTTGCAAAAGATCATTTTCAGCAATTTTTCCGAGTTGGTACCTGCCCTTGGCAATTCGGTATAGGGTGTCGTAGTTTGATAAATTGGTAATCGAAATCTTTTTTTCAACCTGCGCCTGAAGAAGGGCGAAAAAATAATTTGTAGCGGTAATCGAAATCTGTTCAATATCTTCCAGATATTTTTTTCTCGCGATGGAATATTTCAACGGTTTTATCTTTCTGTCCCAGCGATAAGCATTGTAGGTGAAGAGCGGCTGGTTGAGGACGATATTGATTGGGTTACTCAGGAATGGCGTTGAAAGAATCGAATCTGGTTGATTGGCATTATGTTGAGCGTCAAGACTTGAATTTATTGAAACAGTTCCGCCGGTAATCCCGATTTTCTGGGTTAAACCGAGATTGGCGCGGGCGCTGATTCCCTGATAACTTGCATACGACTGAACGCCGTTAATGCTCTGGGAGGTTACGCTTTGGTTGATATTTGGCAAGGTAGAGGTAAAAGTTAATGCAGGAAGGTTTGAAGCCTGGTACGATCTGAAATCCCAGTAGCTGCTGCGAAAAGTTTGCCTGGCAATCAGTGCGTCGGGAGATTGATCCTGCGAAATTCCGATGATATCTTCGAGCGAATAGTACCTGGTCTTGTCCTGTGCATAAGAGATGAAACAATTTCCAACCAGAATGCTGAATGCAAGGAGCATTGCTTTTTTCATAAAATACTGATTTTTCAATTATTCATGTCTGAGCGATTCTACAGGATCCTGTTTTGCGGCTCGCTGCGAAGGCATATATCCAAAAATTATTCCAACCGAAGCTGATACTCCAAAGGATATTAAAATGGAAATTGGTGAAACAATAGTCAAAATTCCGGTGAACTCCATAATGACTTTCGACATGACGAGTCCGAGTATGATTCCTGCAAGTCCCCCGCTGATACTTAGTAATGTCGCTTCCGTTAGAAATTGCAGTACAATATCGCGTTTTGTAGCTCCTATTGCCTGCCTGATGCCGATTTCCCTGATACGTTCCATCACCGAGGCTAACATGATGTTCATGATTCCTATTCCTCCAATCAAAAGCGAAATACTTGCAATGGCGCCCAGAACAATGTTGAAGATGTCTTTTGTCCGTTGTTCTTGTTTGAGCAATAATTCCGGCACTTTAATTTCCACATCTTCAACTTCGGCATGGCGTCGTTTCATCATTTTCTTCAGTATTTCAGTGGTTGGACCAATTTGCGAGCTTTCCTTTACCTGGACAACAATTTTATCAATCTGATTGGAACCTTTTTCTGAGGATGAGGATTCGCTAGTGAACATGTAAGATTCGCCGTCGGAAAACGATGAGCCGCGAAGTGAAGCCGAAGTTATCATTGAACGGTCTCTGAAACGGCGCAGTAACGTTTGAATGGGCGCGTAAACGGAATTGTTATAATCCGAAATTCCAAGGTTATCAATGCTCGACTGACTTACTTCCCGCTTTTTCAGAACCCCGATGATATTAAGCCATATAGGTCCACACTTTATATCTTTACCAACGGCATTTTCGGTAGGAAAAAACTTTGATTTCAATGAAGGACCAATGATACAGACTGCTTTTCCCTCTTTGAGCTGCTCGTCATTGAACATCTCGCCCTCCTGCAGGTCGAGATTGAATACTCTGAAAAAATCCGGCGTCACACCCGATAAATTAGCCGACGTTTTGCTGGCGTCTTTCATTATATCGGTTTCGTAAATAACTTCGGGACTTACTTTGTCCACCGTCGGGATGATGGCTTTGATCGCCTCAGCATCTTTCAGGCATAACCCCGGAGAATATTTTCCGGTACTTTTATCTGATTTCTGATCCTGCGTATCGTCTGTCTGATTATTTCCTTTTGATGAACTTCCTTTGGATTTTTCAGGTTTCGGGGCAATAATGATGTTGTTTACGCCAACGAGTTTCATCTGGTCAAGAATCTCTTTTTTTGCGCCGTTGCCAATAGCCATCATGGTAATAACTGCGGCTACGCCGAAAATGATACCAAGCGTGGTAAGGATAGATCTGAATTTATTCAGAAATACTGCCTCAAGGGCTATATTGAAAATGTATTTATAACGTTCCAGCATGCTTTGGTAATTACGAATGTAAATTAAGAATTAAGAATTAACGCTTCTGGAATTACTTTGTTTTATGAATTGCAGGAGGGATTGCCGCAGGAACAGAATCTTTTTTATCCGTTTTCTTAGGTTTTGGAGGCGCGGGTTTTTCTTTGAATTTAGCGATTATCTCCTTTGGCAGAGATTGAATGGTAAGTTTATCAGCTTTTTCGGGTGGAACGAGCAGAACTTCCTCCTTTTCGTTCAGTCCTGCTTTGATAATGATTTCGTTGTCGTTTGATTGACCGACTATGATTTGTTGTCTGACAACTGATCCGCCATCTTTTTTATAAACAAAAGTAACCGAATCGGTGTTGAAAATTGCTTCGATAGGAATGAACACGACATTGTCAACAACGCTGGTCAGAATTTTATTTTTGGTTGTCATGGCGGGGCGGAGAATTGAATCAAATTCGTTAACCACAATTCTTACTTCATAAACTTTGGCATTTGTATTCTGTAGTTGTTCGCCGATGTTTGCCACTTCAATAACTTTCCCTGAAAATTTTTTCTGGGGAAAGGCGTCAATGCCAATCTGAACTTCCTGACCAATTTTGACTTTACTGATGTCAATTTCGTTGATGTAGGTTTTTGAGATCATTTCAGAAAGATCGGGCAATTCAGCAACTACGTTATCCCATGCGTTAACAGTTGCTCCCACGCCCATTTTATTTCCATCCCAATTGCGTTTGTAAATCACCATCCCCGATTTTGGCGCAACTACGTTGAACTGTTTTAGCACATCGTTCATTTGGGAAAGTTTGCGTTGTGCCTGGTTATATGAAGCCGCTACTTCCTGCATGTTGGCGACTGCTTTCTGGTATCGTAATTTGTAGTTTTTTTCTGCCTGATCGTAAGCCCTTTCACCTTTTTCGAGGTCAATCTGCACCTGCCTGATAGTTGCCGGCGGCTCATATTTTGATTGATCAAGGGTTATTTTCTTTTCTTCCAGCGCGTATTTGAGGTTAATAAGTTCATCGCGGGCGCTGCGAAGTTCAAGTGAAGTATCAAGGCGCGTTTTGGTCATCTGGGTTTCGAGTTTTTCCAGATTGGTCTCTTCATCCTTAATCTTATTGGAAATTTCTGTCCGGTCGAGCGACGCCACATATTGACCAGAATCAACCACTGTTCCATCGGGAATTATGTCCTGGATTTTTACCTGCCATATCTGCACCTGGCGTAGCGCCTGTGGACCGTAAATTTTCTCGGAACTTTTTGCAATCAGTTCGCCGGTTGTAGTAACCTCGATGGGGAAGTTACCTTTTTTAACGGTGGATAAAATTTGCGGGTTTTTGTCGCCTTTTGCGAAGAAAAAATAGGAAACAATCGCCAGAACGATGATTGAGGCGAACAGATAATAAAACTTTTTCCGATTCATACCGAGGGTGATTTGCAAGACTTTCTATACGTCAATATTAGCGTATTTGGCATTTTTCTCAATGAATTCCCTCCGTGGCGGCACATCATCGCCCATCAGCATAGAGAAAATACGGTCGGCTTCGGTTCCGTTTTCGATTGTCACTTGGCGTAATGTTCGGAATGCCGGATCCATGGTGGTACTCCAGAGCTGTTCGGCATTCATCTCTCCGAGACCTTTATACCGCTGAATATGAACGCCTGCTTCTTTTCCGTTACTCAATTCTGCGACAATCTGAATACGCTCTTCGTCGGTCCAGCAATAGCGTTGCGTACTGCCTCTTTTAACGAGAAAAAGCGGCGGGGTTGCGATATAAACATGTCCGTTTTCAATCAAATCTTTCATATAACGGAAGAAGAAGGTCAGAATTAAGGTGGCAATGTGGCTGCCATCAACGTCGGCGTCGGTCATGATGACGATTTTATGATAACGAAGTTTTGCGAGATTCAGCGCTTTGCTGTCTTCTTCGGTGCCAATGGTAACTCCCAGCGCGGTGAAAATATTTTTTATCTCTTCGCTGTCGAAAATCTTATACTGCATTGCTTTTTCAACATTCAGAATTTTTCCGCGAAGCGGCAGGATTGCCTGAAAGCGTCTGTCGCGACCTTGCTTTGCAGTGCCGCCGGCGGAATCTCCCTCAACGAGATATATTTCACATTGTGCCGGATCATTTTCGGAACAGTCGGACAATTTTCCCGGCAAGCCGGAGCCGGTGAGCACATTTTTCCGTTGCACCAATTCCCGCGCTTTTCTTGCGGCATGACGGGCGGTAGCGGCGAGAATTACTTTATTTACGATTGTGCGGGCTTCTTTTGGATGTTCTTCAAGGTAATTGTTGAGCATTTCGCTTGCCAACTGATCAACAACGCCCATCACCTCATTATTCCCGAGTTTGGTTTTCGTTTGTCCTTCAAATTGTGGTTCCTGAACCTTAACGGAAATAATTGCAGTAAGACCTTCGCGGAAATCATCCCCGCTGATATCAAATTTCAATTTGGACAACATCCCGGTTTTTTCGGCGTAGCTTTTCAGAGTCCGGGTAAGCGCCCGCCGAAATCCCGAAAGGTGCGTGCCACCTTCATGGGTATTGATGTTATTTACATACGAGTGGATATTTTCAGTAAAAGAGGTGTTGTATTGCATGGCTATTTCAAGAGGTATGCTATTCTTAACGCCTTCCATGCAAATTGGTTCCGGGATCAGTTTTTCACGGGTGGCGTCGAGATAGTTGATAAAATCGCTCAAACCATCTTTTGAAAGGAAAGTATCAGTATTAAATTCGCCTTTTTCATTTCGCTCCCGCTCGTCTGTAATGATAAGTTTGATACCCTTATTCAGATATGCAAGTTCACGGATTCTTGAACTCAGAATTTCATAATCGTATTTGTCAACTATAAAAATCGAATTGTCCGATTTAAATGTGACTTCTGTTCCGGTGGAATCGGTATCTCCGATGGTTTTTACCGGATACAGCGGCTTTCCGAAGGCATATTCCTGCTGATATACTTTTCCATTTCGTTTCACGACAACATTTAAAAGCGACGACAAGGCATTCACAACCGACACCCCAACTCCATGAAGACCGCCGGAAACTTTATAGGAATCTTTGTCAAATTTACCGCCGGCATGGAGAACTGTCATAACGACTTCCAGCGCCGATTTTTTCTCTTTTTCATGGTAATCAGTAGGAATTCCGCGCCCGTTGTCGCAAACCCGCACTGAGTTATCAGGCAGAATCGTTACGTCAATTTTATTGCAATAACCAGCCAGCGCCTCATCAATCGAATTATCAATAACTTCATACACCAGATGATGAAGACCCCTCACATTTATATCGCCGATGTACATTGCCGGGCGTTTGCGAACAGCTTCCAGACCTTCCAGAACCTGAATGTTGTCGGCTGTATAGTTCGAGCTGGCAATGTCTTTTTCTAAATCTTTCATAATCAATTATATATAATATAATAATGTTTAAACAAAGGTATGCAATTATCCTTTACGGGGAGGTAAGAATTTAACGAAAAAATAGGGATTTTATTAGCAAAACGAGGTTAAAAACTGATCAGTTTTTCAAGAATTTTTTCTGCCGAGGCGCCATCTCCAAAACCGGCATGGCGGGAGGCAACCGGCAGCGGACTATTGGCTGCTTTTTCGATACTTTCGGGATCGCTGCCGGCGATAATATTCCAATGGTCATGAAGAGTTTCAACCCATTCGGTTTCAGTTCGGAGTGTGATGCACTGCTTGTTCAGGAAATAAGCCTCTTTTTGCAGTCCGCCCGAATCGGTCAAAACTTTGGCGGCGTCCATAATCAGTTTCATCATTTGTAAATATCCAACGGGGTTGATGATATATACATTTCGGGGAAGTTTTATCAAATCATTCAGTATTTTCCGGGTACGCGGATGAATGGGTAAAACAACGGGGAGGTTAAGTTTTGAGAAAGCCCGGAAAATATTTTGCAGATTTTCGGGGTTGTCGGTGTTTTCTGCCCGGTGAATAGTTGCCAGTAAATAATTCGCGGGCAAACCGTCAGTTTTGTACTTTTCAGGATCCTTCTGAATCCGCGCCTCGTAAAACAGAACGGAATCGTACATCACATCTCCCGTAAAACAGGCGACGTTGGCAAGTCCTTCATGAGTAAGATTTTCAACCGCCGTGTGAGTGGGAGCGAATAGCATATCGGATATTCTGTCGGTGACAATTCTGTTGATCTCTTCCGGCATCGCGCGGTTAAAGCTACGCAGTCCCGCTTCAACATGAGCTACCGGGATATGGAGTTTGGTTGATGCAAGCGCGCCGGCAAGGGTGGAATTTGTGTCGCCATAAACAAGCGTGATATCAGGTTTCTGCTGAATCAGTATTTCCTCAATCCCAATAAGCATATTTCCGGTTTGCCCGGCATGGCTGCCCGATCCAACGCCGAGGTTGAAATGCGGTTCAGGAATATTAAGTTCGCGAAAAAAAACTTCCGACATGTTCTGGTCGTAATGCTGACCGGTATGAAGAAGGATTTCTGTGACTTCAGGATTGGCGCGGATAATACGCGAAACAGTTGCCGCTTTGATGAATTGAGGCCTTGCGCCTACGATTGTCAATATTTTCATTTAACAGGTTTAAAAAAAACAACAGTTCTGTAAGCGGGATTCTGTTTTAATCTGTCATTTATCTGAGCCTGCCGTCGCCGGAAGGCTTTAGCGACCTACCCTCCGGCATTGGGCGAGCAACCCTTAATTGCCGGTTTACTTGGTCTTTCAACCCATGAGGCTTACCCATCCTGCCGGTCGCCCGGCGGGATCGTGGTCTTTTACACCGCGTTTTCACCCGTTCCGGTTGTAGAGACGCAATGCATTGCGTCTCTACAACCGGCGGTTATTTTCTGTGGCGCTTGCTGTCTCCCATAACGTTGATTATGGGATCCTTCCCGTTAGGAAGCATGGCGCTCTGTGTTGTCCCGACTTTCCTCTCCAAAACGGAGCGACAGAACGAACTGTTGTAAGCGCAAAGGTACGGATATTCGCCGAATTGTGCCTACCTTTGCGCCATGAAGGATTTGAGTTACGGTAACGAGGGAAAGCTGATTCTTAGGTTTGCCATCCCGATGTTGCTTGGAAATGTGTTCCAGCAACTTTATAATGTGGTTGACAGTGTGATTGTGGGTAAGTACATAGGCAAATTAGCTCTTGCCGCCGTTGGCACTTCCGGTCCAATCATTTTCCTGCTGGTTTCATTTATCATTGGCGTAACGATGGGGTTTACCATTGTTGTTTCGCAGTTTTTTGGCGCGAAACAGCTTGATAATGTTAAAAAAGCCATTGATACACTGTATATTTTCATGTTCTTTACCTCAATTGTGGTGAGTATTGGCGGGATTGCGCTAAGTGGCTGGATATTCAGAATTATTGATCTCGATCCTGTCATTGTTCCTGATGCAATGCTTTTTCTGAATATTTTTCTTTCGGGGTTGATATTTTTATTCGGATATAATGGAACAAGCGCCATTCTGCGCGGTCTGGGCGATTCAAAAACCCCGTTGTATTTTCTTATCGGATCAGTAGGTTTGAATATTATTCTGGATTTGATTTTTGTTCCTGTTTTTCACTGGGGAGTTGCCGGAGTTGCAGTAGCAACAGTGATATCAGAGGCAGCGGCATTCGGGGCGCAGATTTTTTATCTGAACCGGTACCATAAGGTGGTCAAGTTCTCACTGACCAAATTGACCTTCGATAGAACAATTTTTATCAAGAGCATAAAAATCGGACTTCCCACAGGTTTCCAGCAAACTTTTGTTGCTGCCGGAATGGTTGCTCTTTATTGGATCGTCAATCAATTTGGGGTTGACGCCAATGCTGCCTACAGCGTTGCCGGCAGGATAGACAGTTTTGCCGCCATGCCTGCCATGAGTTTTGCCATTGCTTTGTCAACGTTTGTAGGGCAGAATATGGGCGCAAATCGTCCCGACAGAGTAAAAGCCGGGCTTCATGCAACATTGATTATGACCAGCGTGATTTCATTAATGATTTCGATAGTAACTGTTCTTTTCGGTAAATTCCTGATGCGAATGTTTACCAACGATCAGGTAGTCATTGATCTTGGCGTTCACTATCTTCAGATCATTGGTTCCAGCTATATCCTTTTTTCTTTGATGTTTGTGGTCAATGGCGTTTTAAGGGGCGCGGGAGATACTCTGATACCTATGTTTATCAGCCTGTTTTCGTTATGGATTATTCGTATCCCGGTTGCATATCTCCTTTCACGTAATCCGGCTATCGGCGTATTGGGAATATGGTGGTCTATTCCCATTGGATGGTTTTCGGGGCTGGTATTATATTATGTTTACTATCGGATGGGCTACTGGAAAAAAAAGAGCGTTGTTAAGAATAGTGACACTAAGAGCGGTTAGCGTCTTCGTCAGGATATTTTATTCAAAACCTCTGCCAAAGCTTTTGTTAGCTCCTTCCTTGAATATTTTCCGATATTTTCATTTTTCGCGATGAGGTTGCCGTTTTTATAATCGAGGTAGAGGCTGTGAAGGTGGTTTTTCATTGTTTTAACGTCGTCAAATCCGGCAAGCAATCCCGACCTGGTTTCACGAAGAATGGCAGCCGCATCCCCGTCATCCGGACCAATACATAAAATCGGACGCCCGGCGGCGAGATACTCAAAGAATTTTCCCGTCAGGATCATCTTTGCATTTGGAGTATTGTTTATTATCAGCAGTAAAACCTGTGATTCCTGCTGGGAAATTACCACCTGATCGTGCGGCAGATACGGTATTTTTTTAACAAACCGGGTTAGCCCGAATTCTTCGATTGATTTTGTTACAGCAATGTCAACTTTTCCAACCAGCTTGATTTCAATATCTTCTGAAAAGTTTGGAATATTTTCGGTCATCCATTTCAATGATTCCCATAGAATTATAGGATTACGAGTGTTAACCAGGGTTCCGATGTGGGCGATGGAGAACTTCCGATCGCGAACGGAAGTGACGCCGGGAGGCAAATCATCAAGGTCAAAACCATTGGTAATTACCTCAAAGGAACGGTTGTGGATTCTTTTGAAATCATCAGACATGGATTTGCTGATTACGGAAACGGCGCTGGCTTGCTGTAAAACTTTCAATTCCAGTTGATGATGCTTTTTATCGGCACATTTGGTTAAACGCAGGTCTTTATAAAAGTCAATATTTGTCCACGGATCGCGGAAATCGGCGAGCCAGGGAAGTTTTAAAGAACGGGCAATCTGCATGGCAATCAAATGGGCGCTGTGCGGGGGACCGGTAGAAACAATCACATCAACCGGATGTTGAGCCAGATATTTTTTCAGAAATCTGACTGAAGGTTTTATCCAGAATTTTCGCGCATCAGGGATGAAGAAATTGCCTCGGATCCAAACAGAAAATTTTTCGAGAGTCTTATTTTTTGTTGTTTCTGTGAGAAACCCTGCATTTATTTTCACCTCTTTTTTCTGACCAAGAAGCTTTTTATAGGCATTATAAGGTTCCCATATCGGAAAGGCGACAACCTCCAAATCTTTAGGAATATCCTTCAGAAGCGATAGATCGGTTTCGGGATATTCAGGATTTTCGGGACAGAAAACAACGGGTTCCCAATTAAAATCGCGCAGATACTTTACAAATTTCAACCATCTCTGAACGCCGGCTCCGCCACTCGGAGGCCAGTAGTAAGCGATGACCAAAACTTTTTTCATGAGCGGGTTTTCCTTGCTTTGAGAGCTTCAAAAACAACTCCGAGAATTACCAGCAGGATGAGAACTCCTGAGCTGAGCAGTGAAATCATCTCTCCCGTATGAAATACAACTGGTTCAAACCTGAACTCTACCTTGTGATCGCCGGCAGGTAAAACCATTGCCCTGAGAACATAATTGGCGCGGAAATGAGGAGTCAGAATCCCGTCAACATAAGCATTCCAGCCTTTCGGGTAGTAAATTTCAGAAAATACGGCGAGTCCTTTGTTTTTCGATTGATAACGATATGACAACTTATTCGGAAGGTATTCAGTAAGGGTAATAACATCGCCCGAATCTTTTGATGGTTTAAAGTCCGTTATATATTCCTGAAATCCCCTGGCGATAATCGCTGTTGTAGCGGGGCTGAAATTTTTGATTGCCTGTATTTCGGCGTCGGCATTGTCAACAAGGCGGAAGGAAGATACAAACCAGCCATTCCCAAGCGCGTTCCTGTTTGGGAAGACAAACGGTTGTTTTTCTTTGTTTGGCAGTATGAAGTATTTCGTATTTAGCATGTTCAGAATAAATGCGCTATCGGTGGTCATGGTCCGTGAAAAGGTTTGGATATCGGGTTCAATTCCATTATCAATAAGCTCCTGGTAACGGCGGAGTTTTGCTCCATGATAGCCGCCAATGGATTTGTGGAAGTAAGATGTTCCGGCGTCGTTGAAGGTATTCGAGGTTAAATTCAGCACCCTGAAATCCGGGGCTGTATCCTGTAAAATCTGATTATCGGCAGCAGATGGTTCATAAGGATTATCAACCCGCGACTTAGAGGTGAAGCTGTCGTTGTTCAGGTAACGTTTGTTAACCGTAAACATATCGGCAAGGATAAATATGGTTAAGGCGATAAAGGCGTACTCTTTCTTCACTTTTTTGAAAAGCAGCGCCGAGATAATACCAGCCGACAGTATGATAAAAACCAGCGACCGAATGGCGTCCATTCTGAGCATTCTCAGGCGGTCGTCGCGGATTGCCTGCATTAACCATTCGGGAAACTGGTATTGCTGTTGCGTATATTTATCGCTGCTGCCTGCAAAATCGAGGAACATTCCGGGGAATAAGGAAAAGATTAAAGCTATACCGGCAGTAATTCCTAATGCCAGTTGCAATCCTTTGAAAAGCCTTTTCCTATCGTCGGGTTTATCGCATATCTCTTTTACCGCGAGGACGCCAAGCAGGGGGATGGTAAATTCGGCAATTACCAGAATCATTGTAACCGCCCTGAACTTGTTATATCCTGGTATATAATTCAGGAAAAAATCGGTAAAAGCCATAAAATTATGACCCCATGCAAGCATTATTGAGAGAACGGTTGCAGTGAGCAGCCACCATTTTAAGGGTCCTTTTACAATTATCAATCCAAGGAAAAACAGAAAGACCATAATAGCTCCAACGTAAACCGGACCTGAAGTGAATGGCTGTGCGCCCCAATAGAGAAAAGGGAGGCGCTGATTTGTAAACTGCCTTATGTTTTCATCCGGAATGCCATTTGATTTCATGGCTTCGATGATTTTTGAGTTGTCGGAAATTTTTAAACTGGATGACCCTCCGTAAAAATTGGGAATCAAAAGGGTCATAGTTTCGCCAACGCCATAGCTCCATTGAGTAGCATAGTCTTTGTCAAGCCCTGATGTTTTATTCGCCTTGTCGCTGGTGAGTTCCGATTTTCCCCGGATTGTATATTTCCCGTATTCCCAGGTTGCCCATAAACTTGTCATGTTGGTAAGAATGGCAAAAGTTGCCGCAATTATCAACACGCCAACGGCTTTCCCGAATGGGATTAGTCCTTTCGACCTGAATGCCTCAATTAACTGAAAAAGTCCATAAAGTAAAATGATGATGGCGAGATAATAGGTAATCTGCGGGTGGTTGGCTTTCACTTCAAGAGAAAGGAAAACGGCGGTAAATAGTCCTCCCCAGAGGTATTTCTTCTGCATTGTGAGGATTATACCTGCCATCACGAAAGGCATATAACCAATGGCATGAGCTTTTGAATTGTGCCCGGCTTCGATAATTATGAAAAAATAGGAGGAGAAAGCGAATGCTGCGGCGCCTGCAATGGCAAGCCAGGGATTTACGCGCATAACCAGCAGAAGCACAAAAAAGCCCAGAAAATAGAGAAAGACGAGGCTTGCGGGATGCGGCAATCCAAGTTTGAGAATTTTATCGGCAAATCCCACCAGGTTCGATGTATATTGAACTGAAATCTGATAAGCGGGCATACCTCCGAACATGGAGTTTGTCCATAAAGGCTCCTGCCCGGTTTTATCGCGGTAATCGTTTATCTCTTTTGAAACGCCCTGATAATTGACAATATCGCTCTGTTGAATTTTTTTTCCTTCAAGAAGAGGGCTGAAGTAAACAAACGTAATGACGAGAAAAAATAACACTGCGACAAGGTATGGCAGGATGTTCTTGAGTTCAAAATTTTTCATATCCATGTAGTATTTACGTTGACTTCGGAAAATAAAAAAAGAAGATAATCTGTGGTTATCTTCTTCATATTCAATATTGGTTAGAATTCGGATTAATCCTGTATTGCAGGAAAAGAAAATTAATCTTTATCCAAATACTCGTCTGATACGGTAAGTTTCTTTCTTCCTTTCGCCCTTCTTGCTGATAATACTTTACGACCGTTAGCGGTAGCCATGCGCTCACGGAATCCATGTTTATTTTTTCTTTTCGTGTTCGAGGGCTGGTAAGTTCTTTTTGTCATGGCTAATTATTTTGAGGGTGCAAAGGTACAGATTTTTTTGAACTTTCAAAAGATAATTTGATTTTAATTGATATTAATGGAATCAAGCGGAATTAAAGTGATTGTAAACGCTTTTATCAGTTTCGGCAAAACGATAACTGATAATTCTCTACTTTTGGCATGAAATAAAAACCTATTCTCATGTCATTTAAAATTACCCTGATTCGAAAGACAAAATGGTTATTCTACCGGTTTCATCTGCATGTGCTGATAGAGCCCATCTCCGGCATCCTTCTGAACCTTGCCTACCTTTCGAAAGCTTCGAAATGGATCAGCAAAAACAGAAATGTAAAATTCAATGATTTTTATTCGCCGAAATGGGATTATGGCAAGCGTTATAAATTGTATGAATACGTTTTCAAAGAAAAGAGGCTTGATCAGCCAATAACCTACCTCGAATTCGGGGTTTCGGGAGGCGATTCATTTAACTGGTGGCTTAGCGCTAACAGAAACCCATTGTCGGTTTTTGCAGGTTTTGATACTTTTGAGGGTTTGCCTGAAGACTGGGGTGGCTTTAAGCGCGGAGCAATGACCGCAAATGTACCTGTGACTGATGATAAGAGGGTTACTTTCTATAAAGGACTTTTTCAGGAAACTCTGCCTGGTTTTGTTAAAACAATTAAGCCGGATCAAAAGAAGGTTATAATGATGGATGCTGATCTTTTCACTTCTACCTTATATGTTTTAACCATGATTGCCCCTTATCTTAAAAAAGGGGATATAATTCTTTTCGATCAGTTCAATGTGCCGATGCATGAATTCTTAGCTTTCCAGGAGTTTACATCGAGCTATTACCTTAAATTTGAACTGATAGGCGCTGCCAATAACTATTATTTCTGCGCTTTTGAATTGGTATAGCCGCTTGTTGGAATCAGCGCCCTTTTTATTCTCCAACTAATCTGGAACAAATAACACATGAAACGCTTCATAAAACTACTGCTTTTTTGTTTCGTCCTTTCGCTTGGCGGTTGCGGCGAAAAAGAGGTAAAAATCACGAACCTCCGGATGCTTGAAGGAGGTAAAACCTTTGCCGTTCCTACCGGAACCGCTGCCGACCAGTTTGTGTTGAAAAAATTTCCGGATGCAAAAATCGAATATTATAACAGCGTTCTCGATTGCTCCATTGCCGTTAATGATGGGAAGGCTGACGCCGCCGTTTATGATAAACCAATTTTACTGAACATCGCAGCGAAGTATCAGGGACTAGTGGTTTTGCCAGAATTGCTTTTTGACGATCAGTACGGATTTGCTGTCAGGCTGCATGACACACTTCTAAAAACCGCGATGGATGAAGTTCTTACAGAAATTAAATCAAATGGCGTTTACAATGAAATGACAAAGCGCTGGTTTCCTGAAAGTGGAGCTCCTGCGCCGATGCCTGAAATAACATTCAGCGATGAAAATGGCGTATTAAAATTTGGCGCTGCCGCTGTTACTGAACCAATGTCATTTATTGATGGCAATCAAAAAATTGTCGGGTTTGATATCGAGTTCGCCTCTCTTATTGCAAAAAAACTTGGGAAGCGGCTTGAAATTGTTGATATGGAATTTGGAGCCATGCTTCCGGCTCTCATAGCCGGCAAGGTTGATATGATCGGATCGGGCTTATCCATTACCGAAGAAAGAGCGAAGAAAGTGTTGTTCTCCCAAAGCTACTATCAAAGCGGTATTGCAGCAATTGTGAGGGGTAATAGAAGTCCTGCCGCCGCAAAGTCTGCCACGTTGTTAAAATCTCTGGATGATATCAGTGATAAGCGTATTGGCGTATTATTGGGAAGCATTCACGATTCTTATGCCACAAAAACTTTTCCCGCAGCGAAAATATTACAGTATCAAAATGTATCCGACCTTATTTTTGCCGTTAGTTCAGATAAAACTGATGTTGCGTTTTTTGATCATTCATCTTTGCGGGATATCCTCGGTAAAAACCGGGAATTGGGAATTCTTACCGAAAATGTTTTCAGCGTCGAAATCGGCGCCGGGTTCAATAAAAAGAGCGATAAACTACGCCAACAGTTCAACGCGTTTCTGAATGAGATCAAATCCAACGGTATATATAAGGATATGGTTGACCGGTGGATGGATAAAGGGTTGTCAGAAATGCCCGATATTAAATGCGCCACGCCTGATGGGGTTCTAAAAGTTGGCATAGTGAGCGATCTTGGTATGCCTTCTTCCGTTATCATGGACGGCAGACTTATTGGCTTTGATATAGAGCTTGCTCAGCGTTTCGTCGCCTCAATCGGAAAGGAGTTTGTGCCGGTTGATCTTCAGTTTGGAAGTCTGATCGCCTCTATTTCAACCAATAAAATTGATATGATCACAAGTTCCATGATGATCACGGAGGAGCGGAAAAAACAGATTGATTTTTCCGATCCCTATTACGAATCGGGGGTGAGCGTGATTGCAAAAAGAAAAAATATCGAACGCCCGGTTCCATTGAAAGGAATGCCGGCAACCGGCGATAATCAGGAAGCGCCAGCCGAAAGCGACTCTTTTTTTAAGTCTATTTCAAACAGTTTTTATAACAACATCATTTATGAGAAAAGATATCTTCACATCATTGACGGATTGAAGGTTACCATACTTATTTCGATTTTAGCGGCAATTCTGGGAACTTTGGTCGGCGGCATGGTTTGTTACCTGAGAATGTCGAAAAGAAAACTTTTTTCTAACGCGGCGAAGCTTTACATTTCACTGTTACGCGGAACGCCTGTGCTTGTTTTGCTGATGATTATCTACTACGTGGTGTTTGCATCAATAAATATTAATCCGTTGATAGTTGCCGTGATTGCATTCGGGCTGAACTTTGGCGCTTATGTTTCCGAAATGTTCAGGACTTCGATAGAAAGCATTGATAGCGGGCAGCGCGAAGCGGCTATCGCCGGGGGCTTTACAAAAAGCAAAACTTTCATTTACATCATCATCCCGCAGGCGTTGCGCCATATTCTCCCGGTTTACAAAGGGGAATTTATTTCGCTTATCAAGATGACGTCCATTGTGGGGTATATTGCGGTTCAGGATCTCACAAAGGCAAGCGATATTATCCGAAGTCGCACCTTTGACGCCTTTTTTCCGCTGATTATGGTGGCTGTACTCTATTTAATAATCGCCTGGGCGCTCACCTGGGCTTTGGGCTTGATTGAAATTTCGGTGGATCCAAAAAGAAAACGGAGCAAAAGAACTATGGAGGGCAGGCTATGATCAAGGTAAGAAATCTCTCAAAACATTTTGGCGCGCTGGTCGTTCTAAAGGATATCAGCGCCGATATCAGCAAAGGAGAGATCATCTCCGTAATCGGTCCTTCAGGAACAGGAAAAAGCACCTTCATACGCTGTCTTAATCTTCTTGAAACTCCAACAGGCGGTAGCATTTTTATTGACGGCATACCGCTTCTCGACAAGCATACCAACGTTCCGAAAATACGCAGGAAAATGGGAATGGTTTTTCAGTCGTTTAACCTGTATGCCCATCTTTCGGTTCTTGAAAACCTGACTATTGGTCCGATTAAACTGCTTGGAATGAAAAAAGCGGAAGCGAACCAAAAAGCCATCGAACTTCTGAAACTTGTTGGTCTTGCCGAAAAGGCATATAGTTTTCCAGATGAACTTTCGGGCGGACAGAAGCAACGGGTAGCAATTGCCCGGTGTATGGCAATGGAGCCTGAAATTTTGCTTTTCGACGAACCCACATCGGCGCTTGATCCAACAATGGTGAGCGAAGTGCTTGCGGTTATCCGCCGCCTTTCAAGAGAAGGCATTACAATGATTATCGTTACCCATGAGATGGAATTTGCCCGTAATATATCAAGCCGGGTTTTTTATCTCGATGAAGGGTTGATCTACGAAGAAGGAACGCCGCAACAGATTTTTGATAACCCTCAGAAAGAAAAGACCAAAGCATTCATCAACCGCATTCGCAGCCTTCATATTAATATCGCAAGCGGCGACTATGACTTATACGCCATGCAGGGTGAGATGGAGGCTTTTTGCGAGAAGCATGTTGTGACTAAAAGAGTAACCGGTTATACGCTGCTTATAGCAGAGGAGGTTCTGGGGCTTCAACGCGATTTTTCCAATATCACTATTAGCCTTTCCTATTCTGAAAAAGAGGGGAACGTAGAGATGGTATGCGCCAGCGCCGGAGCCGCAGTAAATCCATTAACCGAAAATTTCCCGGATGATGAAATAGGATTAAAACTGATCCGCGGCAGGTGCAGCAGTGTGGAGTATGCCTACAAAGATGGAAAAAACATTCTCTTCCTGAAGATTAAGGGTGAATAAGACGACCGCCACACCTGGATTGCAATGCCAATCAGGATTGCAGGTACAACGATTACCATTACCTTTGCCGGATGTTAAGAATTGTCATTTACCAGCAAGTTCATACTGAATTAAGGATTATTACAAACATGAAGAAAACCCTCCCGCTACTCATTTGCCTGTTAACAATAACAACTGCAATAGCGCAAAATGCAAAGTCAGTTTTTCTTACCGACTTCGTCAACCCCTTCATTGGCACTGGTGGACATGGACATACTTTCCCCGGAGCTTCTGTTCCTTTTGGGATGGTGCAACTCAGTCCCGATACGCGACTAGAAGGCTGGGACGGCTGTTCTGGCTACCACGGAAGCGATTCTGCGATTTACGGATTCAGTCACACCCATTTGAGCGGAACCGGTTGCTCCGATTATGGCGATATTCTGCTGATGCCGGTAACAGGCAAAGTTGATCTGAAAAATTACGGATATGCAGCGCGTTTTGACAAAAAGGATGAAATGGCTTCGCCCGGATATTATAAAGTTCAGTTTGCCGATAAGCCTGTTCTGTCCGAACTTACAGCCACCCCTCGCTGTGGAATGCACCGATATACTTTCCTGTCGTCAGATACAGGAAGTGTAGTTCTCGATCTGAAACACCGGGATAAAGTTCTCGAATCGGGGTTAAAGATAATTGGCGGCGACGAAGTGGAAGGTTTCCGGATTTCGCAGGCATGGGCGCAGAAACAGATGATCTATTTTGTGATGAAATTCTCGAAACCTTTCATAAAATCGGCAACTGCCATCAACGGACAATTATCGCCGGAGATCAGGGAATCTGCCGGCACAGATTTGAAAGCGCTTTTTTCCTTTGGCAATCTTCAGAATAAACCCCTTATGGTGAAGGTAGGCATTTCGGGCGTGAGCATTGAGGGCGCGCGGAAAAATCTGGAAGCGGAGATTGCCGGTTGGAATTTCGATTCTGTTGCGAACAACGCGGCTCTTGTATGGAACAAAGAGTTGAGTAAAATCAAGGCAGAGGATGGTACGAGCGACCAGATGGTTGTTTTTTACACGGCTTTGTATCACACAATGCTTCAGCCCAATATTTACAGCGATGTTGACGGGCAGTACCGCGGCAGGGATTTGAAAGTGCATCAGGCTGACGGTTTTGACTATTATACTGTCTTTTCCCTCTGGGATACTTATCGCGCAGCTCATCCGCTTTATACCATTATTGACAGGAAGCGCACCAATGATTTTATAAAAACTTTTCTCCGGCAATACGATGAAGGCGGAATGTTGCCGGTATGGGAGCTTTCGGGGAATGAAACCGGATGTATGATTGGCTATCATGCCGTTCCGGTAATTGCCGACGCCTGGCTAAAGGGAATCCGCGATTATGACGGAACAAAAGCTCTGGAAGCAATGAAACACAGCGCTAACGAGAATCATCTCGGACTAAAATATTATAAAAACAAGGGCTACATTCCTGCCGACCTCGAAGGAGAATCGGTATCGAAAACCCTCGAATATGCTTACGACGACTGGTGCATAGCAATGACGGCAAAGGCGATGGATAAAAAGGAGGATCATAAAACCTTTATTGCAAGAGCGCAGAATTATAAAAATGTGTATGACCGGATCACCGGTTTTATGCGCGCCAAATCGAATGAAACATGGGTTACGCCCTTTGATCCTGCGGAGGTTAACTTTAATTTTACAGAAGCAAATTCCTGGCAATATAGTTTTTACGTTCCCCAGGATGTAGGCGGTTTGATTATGCTCATGGGCGGTCGCGACAAGTTTGCCGCCAAACTTGACGACCTTTTCAATGCCGATTCAAAAACCACCGGTCGCGATCAATCCGATATAACAGGTTTGATTGGGCAGTATGCCCACGGAAATGAACCCAGCCATCACATGGCTTATCTATACAATTATGCAGGAACCCCATGGAAAACCCAGGAACTGGTACATCGCATCTGCAACAATTTTTATAAAAACTCGCCCGACGGACTTATTGGCAACGAAGATTGCGGGCAGATGTCGGCATGGTATGTTTTTAGCGCGCTTGGATTTTATCCTGTCAATCCGGCTTCCGGGGTTTACATTTTGGGATCGCCTGTGTTTCCAAAAACAACTATAGCCCTCGAAAATGGAAAAACCTTAGTGATTCGGGCAATCAACGTGAATGAAAAGAATTTCTACATTCAGTCGGTGGCGCTTAACGGAAAGCCGCATATCAAGACTTTTATTCTTCATGATGAATTAATGAAGGGCGGGGAACTGGTTTTCAACATGGGACCGCAGCCCAACAAGGCGTGGGGAACAGGGTTTTCATCTTTTCCCGAATCATATATCAGTGAATATGCTATTACTCCGGTACCGGCATTTTACCAGGGCAACCATACTTTTATGGATTCAACTGTGGTTGGTCTTTCCGATGCGTTACCTTCAGTTAATATCCATTATACATTGGATGGCTCCCAGCCAACTGTAAAATCGAACATTTACCAGCGTCCGTTTATTCTTAGAAAAACCACTACAATCAAGGCAATGGCGGTTGGAAAGGAATCGCCGTCGAGTCAGGTTATAGAAGCTAAATTTATTCGGATACCGAAAAACCGGAAGATTACGTTGAACACAGTTTATGCCGGTCAGTATTCAGCCGGCGGCGATCTTGCCCTGATAGATTTTAACGGCGGCGGCGACAATTTCAAAACTGGCGCATGGCAAGGTTATGAAGGTGTGGATATTGAGGCGGTAGTTGATTTGGGCGCGCTTCAACCAATCAGAAAACTGTCATTGGGTTGTTTGCAGGATCAGGGCGCCTGGATATTTATGCCGACTGAAGTAACCTGGTGGGTTTCGGAGGATGGCGTAACTTTTATAAAAATATCAACGATTGCCAATGATGTTGACGAACGCCACGACGGCGCCATCAGACGAGATTTTTCAACGGCGCTGAAAGGCGTAAAAGCAAGATACGTCAAGGTTTTGGCTAAAAACCGCAGAATTTGTCCCTCATGGCATCCCGGAGCGGGAAGTAAGGCATGGATTTTTGCAGACGAAATCACCATTGAGTAGAATCGTATTCCAGGTTCCAGGTTTCAGGTTCCAGGTTCCAGGTTCCAGGTTCCAGGTTCCAAATTTGAGCCCACTCCGAAAAGTAGTTAGAAAAATAAGAATTTGGCTAAAGCCGGAATGTCAGCAACTTGAATTGCCACTACCTTAAGGTAGTGGCAATTGATAACCAGATAGTTACTGGACTTTAGTCCAAATTGTTTGCTTTTCGGAGTAGGCTCAAATTTGGATTTTGCATTTTTATTGCTCAACAATCCACCATGACAAAATTATTCTGCGGAAAAAATATACTTGATTTGTCTCGCCCCGCAGTTATGGGCATCCTCAACCTCACGCCCGATTCATTTTTCGACGGAGGCAGGTATTCGACAATTTCTCACCAGACAAAACGCGTTGAACAGATGATTGCGGATGGCGCTTCCATTATTGATATTGGAGCTGTATCGTCTCGACCAGGTGCGGCAGAGGTTAGTGAAAAAGAAGAAATGGAGCGACTGCTTCCTTCGCTGAAGGCAATAACGGCTGAGTTTCCGGAGATGATCATTTCTGTTGATACTTTCCGAAGCTCTGTTGCCAGCGCCGCAGTTGACCATGGCGCAGGGATGATAAACGATATTTATGGCGGCCGGTTTGAACCCGGAATGATGGAGAAAATTGCATCCTTAAAGGTTCCATATATCCTCATGCATTTAAAAGGAACGCCCGCAACCATGCAGGTAAATCCATCCTATTCCGATGTGGTTGCCGAAGTGTATTTCTTCTTTGAACAGCTTGTCGCCAGAAGCCATGAAAAAGGTTTATCTCAGATTATTATTGACCCTGGATTCGGATTCGGAAAAACTGTGGAACAAAATTTTGCCCTGCTTTCAAATCTCAATACCTTTAAATCGCTGGGAAAACCCATCGTTGCCGGTCTTTCAAGGAAATCAATGATCAACAGGGTTCTTCACACTTCTCCAGGCGATGCGATGAATGGCACAACCGTACTCAATACGATAGCGTTACTTAAAGGAGCTGATATTCTTCGTGTTCACGATGTGAAAGAAGCGGTGGAAGCGGTGAAACTGGTAAACCAGACTTTCCCTACGCTATTTTATCAATGTGGGATAGCTAATTGAAATGAGCAAGCCAGCGTTTGTTCGTTAACGGCGACAATAGAAAGCGGCAGGAAAACCTACCTTGTTTAGCCGCTGTTATCGCAAGTGGTTATTTTAATTTAAAGTCTAATAATTCGTAGTTAGCGTTTCGTCCTCCTTCGTTAGTTTGTTGCAAGATACCTTTTTCAACCAAGTCTTTTATGTCCCGTAAGGCTGTGTCGGTAGAGGTTTTGGCAATTTTAGCCCATTTTGAGGTTTGTAGTTTTCCTTCAAAACCGTCAAAGAGTTTGTTGAGTATTAAGCGTTGGCGTTCATTGATGGGGGTATGTTCGTGTAATTTCCAAAACTCAGCTTTGCTCAATATTTTTTGTGTGGTGTTTTCAGTGGCGAGCATGGCATTTTTGAGGCAATGCAAAAACCAGTCGAGCCATTCGGTAATGTCGCCTGAACTATGTTGCACTTTTTGCAATACTTCGTAATAGCGATTGCGTTCGGAAAATATTTGGCTTGACATACTGTAAAAACGTTCTCCACTGCCTTCGCCACAGGCAAGCAACATATCTGTCAGAGCTCTTCCAATTCTGCCGTTTCCGTCATCAAAGGGGTGAATAATGATGAACCAAAAGTGTGCTATGGCGGCTTTTAAAACAGGGTCAAGGCGGTTTTCGTTGTTGAACCAATCCAAAAACTTGTCCATTTCCGTTTTTACCAATTTGGGCTTTACGGCTTCGTAATGCACTTTTTCTTTGCCCATTGCGCCTGAAACCACTTGCATTTCGCCTGTGCGGTATCGTCCCACTTCTATTACGTAAGGTCCGCTGTACCCTGTGGAAAAAAGCGCTGCGTGCCAACCAAACAAACGTTTTTCGGTTAAAAGCAAGGTGTAGCGTTGGGTGGCGTCCAGCATCATTTCTACCACGCCTTCAATGTGGCGGCTGCTCGACACAAGTCCTGCTGTGTTGATGCCCAAACGCCTTGCAATGGACGAACGTACCTGGTCATAATTGAGCAATTCGCCTTCTATTTCTGATGATTTTACTACGTCTAAGGATAAGGCGGTAAGCGTGGCTTCTTCTTTAGCAGAAAAGCCCAAAGCGTTCATTTGCCCTATAATTTTACCTTGCATAAGCCGCACTTCGCCAAATACGGCATTTATGGCTTTGTCCTGCCACGAAAAATCTGTCCAGTTTTTGTACTCATAAATGTATTTTGCCATTACCTAAAACTATTGTGCGGTAAATGTATGAAATATTTACCGCAAATATGCGGCGATTATTTTATTTTCTCACCGCAAGGGAGCAAGTTGTCAAAGAAGGAAGATGCTCTTACCGGGATAGATCCAGGAGTTTGGTTTTACCACAAATCCGATAAAGAAAATTGTCCGGATATTCTGATGAGTTATTCTTTTGACGATGGGCTGTTGTCCATTTTTATTAATTTTACCGGATTGAAGATGGAAATGAATATTTACCATTAACAGTCGTACAGAAAAATTAGTTTTGACACTTTAGGTAGGCAATCGGATGCTTATAATAAATTAATAATTATGATTATAAAAATGGAAAAATGACGCTGATTTCGTCCCCGAATTCCTGTATTCAATTGGCAAAAGTCAGAAGTAATATGCACCATAATACCTTCTCGCCATGCTGTTAACCGGTTTATTCAGTTTCCGCATTGTTGACCTTATTGACATTGTCCTGTTTGCCATCTTACTGTACGAAATTTATAACCTTGTCAAAGGCACTGCAGCCATAAGAATTTTTGTCGGAATCATTACTGTTTACATTCTCTGGAAAGTTGTAAAGACTTTGCAGATGCAGCTTCTCACAGAAATTCTCGGTCAGTTTATCAGCGTTGGCGTGATCGCGCTTATCGTGGTGTTTCAACCGGAGATCAGGCAGTTTCTGTTGATGGTTGGAAATTCAAGGATCATCAGAAACCAGAGTAAACGGTTCCTTTTCTGGCGGTTCAAAATTAACAAACCCATCAATCTGAATATTGACAACATTGTGATGGCGTGCCAGAAAATGGCTGCGGGAAAAACCGGCGCTTTGATAGTAATTTCACAGCAAAATGAACTCCTTCAGTATATTTCGACCGGTCAAACCATTGATGCGTCAATCACAGAGGTTTTGCTCGAAACGATCTTCTTCAAAAACAGTCCGCTGCACGATGGAGCCGTGATTATCAGCGGGAACAATATCCGGGCTGCAAGGTGCATACTTCCCGTATCAAACAAATCTGATATTCCGCAGGCGTGTGGTTTGCGTCACAGAGCGGCAGTTGGCGTAACGGACAAAACAGACGCCATTGCAATCATAGTTTCCGAAGAACGGGGATATATATCTTACAGTTTTGAAGGAAAACTCAGGCACAATGTCACGCCAAGCGAGCTTTCCACTTTTCTTGAAGAAAGGTTTAAGTGACTCGGAACTTTGAACCTGGAACCTTGAACCTTGAACCTTGAACCTTGAACCTGGAACTTACCGTTTCCTTTTAACTTTTCCCAGTGAATCGGCAATTCTCAGACTGTCGGCTTTTTGTCTGGCTTCAAATTCTTTTATCAGTATTTCAGGAGTTTTACCGAGATTCATCATTGCCATCCGGGCATCGTCGGCAAAATCATCATTTGGATACTTTTCAACAAACTGGAGATAAATTTCACGCGCCTTATCAAGGTTTTTAAGCACGTTTTCATAAACAAACGCCTTGAAAAACAAGCACATTGCAACCTTTGGACCATTGGGATAATCACGGATATACTGGTCAAAATAACCCAATGCTTTATTCCCATCGCCTGAATTCATAACGATGTTGGCAGCCTTGAAAAGGTAACCTGCAGAAAGTGTATCTTTCGGGTTGGCTGCAATAAAATCAATATACATCGTAACCAGACTATCTGCCTTCTCTTTATTAAAATTGTAGGCGTCTGGTGCAAAAAGTCGCTTTTCCATGCCGGTAATCTGATTAATTCTTTTCTCCCTTGAAGGACTGCAACCCATTAAGACGCTTAGACAAACTGCAAGCAATAAAACTGTGGTTCTTTTCATAATTTTTCTATTTCGATATTTTGCTACCTTTTACCTTTCTTCACCAGTGGAAAAATCATCTTATAATCAACTTCAACATTACCTTTGCTTATATCCGCAAGGCGCCCCTTCAGGAGCATTTTTTTCAAGGAACTTACGCGATCAACAAAAACAACGCCTTCGATGTGGTCATATTCATGCTGGATGATACGGGCAACAACGCCGTTATAACGTTCGTCATGCTCAACGAAATCCTCATCCATATATCTTACATAAATCACGGGTTTGCGGATGATATCTTCACGAAGTCCGGGAAAACTCAGGCAACCCTCGTTGAATGAGAATTCATCGCCTTCCTCCTGATAAATAGTGGCGTTGATAAAGGTTTTACGGAATGTTTCAGTCTCCGGGTATTTTTCTTTAAACGCCGATGCGTCAATCACGAAAAGCCTGATTGAACGGTTTACCTGAGGACCGGCCAAACCAACGCCATCCGACTGATACATCGTGTCCCACAAATCGGCAATTACCTGCTTCAGGTTGGGATATTCCGGAGTAATATCTTCAGCTACTTTCTTTAAAACAGGGTGTCCGTAGGCGACAACTGGCAATATCATAGATTTATTTTAGCTGGTAAGTTGGTAAGTTGGTAAGCTGGTAAGTTATTTTGCTGTTTCCATATAAGACTGAAGCATAATTACAGCGCTTACTGTATCAATCAGAGCTTTATTGCGGCGGTCTTTTTTCTTAAGTCCGGCTTCGCGGATGGTTCGCGAAGCCATAAGCGACGTAAACCTTTCATCAACGCGATCAACCGGAATGGCTGGAAAAGCCGCTTTGAGTTTTTTAACGAATGGTTCGATAAACACTGCCGATTCTGATGCTGTATTGTTCATCTGTTTTGGTTCGCCCACAACAAAACACGATACTTCATTTCTAATTGTATAATCCTGTAAGAAAACCATCAGATTATTAGTTTCAACTGTAGTCAGAGCCGTTGCAATTATCTGCAATTCGTCGGTAACGGCTATGCCGGTACGTTTCTGTCCATAGTCAATAGCAACGATTCTGCCCATTCTGGGATTTTGCGCAAAGGTAAAAAGTTTTTCTGTAATTTTGGAGACGTAGGAAGTGGGATGTATATCGAATTTTGAGAGTAGACTCAATTTTGAAAATTGAATTATGAGTCCACTCCGAAAAGTCAATAAAATAAATAAACTGCTATTTGTCATATAATCCTTCATTGGACCCCTCCCCCAACCCCTCCCCAAAAAGGGAGGGGAGTAACTTGCTAATCGGCATAATACCATGATTAACAGAGCTATTGCATATTAGCACGGGACTCCCCCTTCCCTTTTTGGGGAAGGGGGCTGGGGGGAAGGGGGCTAAAGTCAGGGGCAATAACGTGATGATTGTAGCAATGTGGCAAAAAAAATGACTTTTCGGAGTGGACTCAATATTGAAATTTATATAGCAATCGGATACTCAAATAATTTTTTATCATTTTTTATCGAACACCTTTTTTTTCAGTAATTTTACCAAGGTAAAAACCAACTTCAAAAAGGCAATTTATAATTTTATTGCATAGAAGAAGCAAAGTCGTAATTTATGCAACCCACCAATAATCAACAAAATCCCAATCCTGAAAACCTGCCGAATGCAAAGCTCATTCTGTTGCTCGGCATTTTATCAATCCTGCTGTGCTGGTGGCATTTTATATCGTTTGCAGGAATTGTTTTAGGCGCTATTGCGCTCCTGATGGCAAACCGTGAAATGAAACTTTATTACTCTAATCCATTAGATTTTACCATTAGTTCCCTCAATAACGTAAAGGCAGGAAGAACCTGTGCTTTAATCGGCTTGGCAATTTCGGTTATCATATTCTCATTCGTATTATTAATGATCTTTGGAATTTTAGCCTCCCTTCCATTCTGGGGAATGATCCATTAACTATGAAAATTCTGCCAGTTCATCTTATCCGTGAGGCAGATGCCTATACCGTTAAACACGAGTTCATTGCCGACATTGATCTGATGGAACGAGCAGCCGGAACCTGTGCCGAATGGCTGATCGAAAATATCGGTTTCGATCGCAAAATCATGATTTTTTGCGGATCAGGCAACAACGGCGGCGACGGACTTGCCATAGCGCGACTGTTGTTTCTTACCGGATATGACCTTCAGGTTTTCAATCTTGCATCGCCTGAAAAGATGTCGCCTTCATGCCTGATCAATTTCAACAGGCTGAAAGAAAATCACCAGAAATGCAGGATTTGCGACCTTAGCTCTTTTTCATCCGAGGGAGAAATTGTACTGCCGGAAATAAATAAACAAACGGTTGTCATTGACGCCATCTTTGGAAGCGGACTGACCCGGCAGCCTGAAGGAGTCATCGCCAGGGTTATTGATCACATCAACGCAAGCGGAGCTGTAATTGCCGCAATTGATGTTCCATCGGGACTGTTTTGCGATGATACCGTTAGAATTTCTGGAAATCCATCTATAATTAATGCTGATTTTACACTCACATTTTCACCGCCCAAGCTGGCGTTTTTCTTTCCCGAAAACGATCGTTATATTGGCGACTGGCGATTGCTGGATATTGGGATAAGTCCCAAATTTATTGATACTGCCGAGGTCAGAAACTTTATGATCGAACCCGGGGACGTCAGCAGGATACTGAAAAGAAGAAACAAATTTGCCCATAAAGGGAACTTCGGTCACGCGTTGCTTATATGTGGTTCTACCGGAAAGATGGGAGCAGCCATTCTCGCGGCAAAAGCCTGTATCAGATCGGGAGCCGGACTTGTAACCGCTCATGTCCCATCTTCAGCCATTGCCATTCTGCAAACCGCTGTTCCGGAAGCGATGCTATCAATTGATTCTGACAATGATTTATTCACTGATGTTCCTGATTTAACTGCCTATACAGCCATTGCAACTGGACCCGGAATCGGTACGAAATCACATACTGCCGCCGCTTTGAAAGTTCTCATTCAGCAAACCACTATTCCTATCATTTTTGACGCCGACGCCATCAATATCATCGCGGAAAATAAAACCTGGCTGGCGTTTTTACCAAAGGGTTGCATCTTTACGCCGCATCCCGGAGAATTTGAACGATTGGTTGGCAAAAGTGGAAACGAATTTGAACGGAATGAAATGCAGCGAAATTTCTCGTTTAAAAATCATTGCTACGTCGTGTTAAAAGGCGCCCACACAGCCATTACAACCCCCGACAGCAGGTGTTTTTTCAATACTACAGGAAATCCGGGAATGGCGACAGCGGGAAGCGGCGATGTTCTAACAGGTATTATTGCAGGGCTCATGGCGCAGGGTTATTCTTCACTTGAATCATCTCTTGCCGGCGTTTACATTCATGGACTTGCCGGCGATTCAGCCTTGTTATCATTAGGATATGAAGCGCTTATTGCTTCCGATATTATTGCAAACCTTGGAAAATCATTTCAACAACTTTATGGAAAACTTTGAGAAAGATATTCATGTAAACCTCGTAATTGCCCCTTATGTGCAGAAAGCCACTGCTTTGCGCGGGGTTAAACGTTATGTAGGCGGCAACCAGTTCAGGCACGCGCTTGCTACTTTTGCCATTCTAATTGATTATCACTATGTTGATGCCATTTTATTGAAGGCGTCTGTGATACACGATTTGCTGGAGGATGTTAAAAGGACGTCGCACGATGACATCAGGGCGATTGACAGCGACGGTTCCCGTGTTCTTGATCTGGTGCTTGAAGTTACCCGCAGGCAGGACGAAACCAAGGAAAATTTCCTCAAACGAATTTTATTGGAAGGTTCCGACAAGGCAAAAATTCTGAAATGCGCCGACCGCATCAGCAATCTGACAGATCTTCATCCCGACATTTTCGACAAAGACTATATTAAAAACACGCTCTCGTACACCAAAAAGTGGGTGATTCCTATGGCTGAGCAGGTAAATAAGGATATGCTGTTTGAGCTTCAGGATTTGCTGAAGCGCAGAGAAACAAACATGAAGTTTTCTTCAATGATTTGGCCTTTGAAAAGGGTCGAATGATGTTATCCTGCCTCGACCTCTTCGATAAGGTCGGCTTCAACTTTCAAATTCTCAATAATAAAAATCTGTCGCTCAGGCGTGTTTTTACCCATATAAAAGGTAAGCACATCACCCACTGATGATTCTTTGTTCAGAATCACAGGATCAAGACGGATATCCTTGGAAATAAAAAACTTGAACTCATCAGGCGAAATCTCTCCCAACCCTTTGAAACGTGTAATTTCAGGGTTAGTTCCGGTTTTTTCCATCGCTAACCGTTTTTCCCCTTCAGAATAGCAATAGAAAGTTTTCTGTTTGTTGCGAACCCTGAACAGAGGCGTTTGCAGGATATAAAGGTGCCCATTACGCACAAGGTCGGGATAAAACTGGAGAAAAAAAGTTAAAAGCAACAACCGGATGTGCATTCCGTCAACATCGGCATCGGTGGCAACCACAACGTAATTATACCGGAGATTTTCAAGTCCTTCTTCAATATTCAAAGCAGACTGAAGCAGGTTAAACTCTTCATTTTCGTAAACCACTCGCTTGCTGAGTCCAAAGCAGTTCAAAGGTTTACCTTTGAGGCTGAAAACTGCCTGCGTATTTACATCGCGGGCTTTGGTAATTGAACCGCTCGCCGAATCGCCCTCAGTGATAAAAATCGTTGATTCGTAACGGCGATCATCGTTGTTATTATAGTGAATCCGGCAGTCGCGAAGTTTTTTGTTGTGGAGACTTACTTTTTTGACGCTCTCCTTAGCGATTTTCTTAATGTTTGCCCACTCCTTGCGCTCTTTCTCACTCTGCATGATTTTTCGTAGCAGAGCTTCTGCGGTTTCCGAATTTTTGTGGAGAAAATTGTCAAGATGCTTCTTAACAATATCCATGATGTAATTTCGCACGGTTATTCCATCGGGCTCAATATGTATTGAGCCGAGTTTGGTTTTAGTTTGCGACTCAAAAACCGGATCCTGAACTTTGATACTGAACGCTGCCACCAGCGAGGCTTTAATGTCGTTTGTATCGAAGTCTTTTTTATAAAATTCCCGAATCGTCTTTACCAACGCTTCACGAAATGCAGCCTGGTGAGTGCCGCCCTGAGTAGTATGTTGCCCGTTGACAAAGGAATAATACTCTTCGCCGTACATCTCGCAATGGGTGAAAGCACATTCAAACTCGCCTTCGCGGAGATGAACTATCGGGTATAAATTCGGTGTATCAATGTAACTGTTGAGGAGGTCGAGAAGCCCGTTCTGGGCATGATATCGTTCGCCGTTGAAAATTATCGTTAGTCCGTTGTTCAGGAAAACATAGTTCCAAAGCATCTTCTGCACATACTCAGGAATATAGTGGTATTTACCAAAGATATCCTCATCCGGAGAAAAAGCGACGATTGTTCCTGCCCTAAGTTCTGTCGGTTTTTCCGGTTCGTTATTTACAACCATACCGCGGTTGAACTCCACAATCAATGAGCGTCCTTCACGAATTGCCTGAATTTTGAACCAGGAGGATAAGGCGTTTACTGCTTTGGCGCCAACTCCATTCAACCCGACGGCTTTTTTAAAAACTTTTGAATCATATTTGGCGCCGGTATTAATTTTTGAAACACAATCCACCACTTTACCCAATGGAATGCCCCTGCCATAATCACGAACACAAACCTGCTGCTCCTTGATGGTCACCTCGATGGTTTTTCCATATCCCATTACAAATTCATCAATAGAATTATCAAGAATCTCCTTGATCATTACATAAATGCCATCATCTGGCGATGATCCGTCGCCAAGTTTACCGATGTACATTCCAGGGCGCAGACGTATATGTTCACTCCATTCCAACGACCTGATGCTGTCTTCGGTATAGTTTTCGATATTGTTTGAGATATCTTCCATAATTCAGGCGCAAAGGTAAGTGAATGTTTGCATCAAACCGCTCGCCCCGCGCGGTTTGATCCCTTTTTGAGTATAAGATTTACATTTGCCGCAGACAGCTTCTGATTTTCTGCCAGGTGTTCTCAATGTCGTTATCAAGTCCGACTGAAAAGCGGACAAGCCCTTCCGATAATCCCATTTCGCGTTGAATCTCTTCGGGAACTTCCGAAGAGGTACTCTTTCCCGAATTGCTGAAAAGCGTTTTGAAATAACCAAGGCTGACCGCAAGATAACCAACCCCGGCTTTTTCCATCATCTCCATCAATCTGGCTGCCTTTTCTGCGGTAACCATATCAATGGCTATCAGGCCTCCAAAACCGAATTCCGGGTTCATCATCTCTTTCAGTTTTTCATAACCTTTGTTTTCCGGCAAACCAGGATAGTTGATCTTCACTCCGGATTCCCTGAATTTTTCGGCAAGGTACAGGGCATTTCTGCTGTGCTGCTTCATTCGGATATGAAGCGTATGAAGGTTTTTCAGAATACTGGAAGAACGCAGAGGATCCAATGCCGGACCAAGCAACATTGCAGTGCCATCGTTTACGTTGCTCAATGAATCAATGAACTCTTTTGATGCGCAAATAGCGCCGGCAACACAATCGTTTTTCCCGTTGATGAACTTAGTCATGCTGTAAACAACTACATGAGCGCCGAGTTTAAATGGCGCTACAATCATCGGAGTAAATGTATTGTCAACAACCAGTTTGATTCCATGTTCGTCTGACAGCCTCGCCAATGCGGGGATATCGGAAATCTGAAGCAGGGGATTTGTGACAGTTTCAGTGTAAATCAGTTTCGTATTCGGGCGGATTGCATTTTTCACCTCCTCAAGGTTGGTAATATCAACAAATGAAACCCCGATATTGAATTTTTTCACATAGTTATACAGGAAGGCAAAAGTGCCTCCATAAGTAGTAAGGCTGCATACGATATGGTCTCCGCTATTGCATATCTGAAGTATTGAGCATGTAATAGCCGCCATGCCGGATGCGGTTACCCAGGCAGATTCGGTTCCTTCCATTGCAGCAAGAGCATCGGCAAGGTACTTATTGCTGGGATTCCAATGCCGCGAGTATAGAAAACAACCTTCGGCGTCGCCCTGGAATGTATCGAGCATGGTTTTAGCCTGCATGAAGGTAAAAGTTGCTGAATCGCAAACGGATGGATTTACGTCGCCGTATTCGCCGAATTGAAGAAGGTCAAAGATTTTGGTTGAGGGATCTGTTTTCATAATATGATTGTTAAGATAGGAATATATTTCTGATATTAAATGCGTTATGAAATTTTATGATGTTATGCGGCAATAGCATTTTTATGTTTTACTACTTTTCGGATCATTAGACCCCTTCCCCCCCCGACCCCCTTCCCCAAAAAGGGAAGGGGGAGCTGGCGCTAATATGCCATATATTTGTTAATCATGGTATTATGCCGATTAGAACACCACGCCCCTCCCTTTTTGGGGAGGGGTTGGGGGTGGGGTCCAATGATGGTTGATATGACAAAAAGCAGTTTATTTGTTTTTTTGACTTTTCGGAGTGGACTCGACTTTAAAACTGTTTCTTATTCCCGATTCCCACCCATTCATCAACCACTCTTAAAAACATTACAACATCAATCGGCTTTGTTAAATAATTTACAGCGCCTGCGTTCATCAACTTTTCAAACTGATCCGGCATTGCATCAGCGCTGATAACAACCACCGGAATTGTCTTTGATTTCTCTTCAGCCTGAAGAAGCCTGAGTACTTCAGTACCAGGTATATCGGGCAAATCAAGATCAAGAAGAATTAAATCGGGGGTGTATTCAATTGCCAACTGCACAACTTCACCGCCGTAAATATTGGTAATTAATCGGATACCCGGACGCTCAGTAGAAAGAATTTCTTCTACCAGTTCAATGTTTGAAGCATTGTCTTCGATGTATATGATAGTTCCGGTTTTTGGAATTTTCAGTATTGACGCCCTTGTATTTCGCTCGTTTTGGTTATTCTGAACTTCGGTGAGTGGCAGTTCAATCCAGAATGTGGTTCCTGCGCCGGTTATGCTTTGCACTCCAACAACTCCGCCCATTGCAGTCATTAGTTTTTTAACCACCATCAGACCAAGCCCTGTGCCTTCGGTTTCGGTTTTGTCTGCTCCAAGTCGTTCGAAAGGTTGAAAAAGTCTATTGAGATTTTCATCTCTGATTCCACTGCCTGTATCGCAAATTGAAATCCTGACCATGGAAATTCCTGAAGCATCGGGATTTTTTAATTCAGTTTTTATTATAATAGAACCGCCTTCACTGTTGTACTTTACAGCATTGCCAATCAAATTAAGCAGAACCTGCTTTAACCGCTGCCTGTCGGCAAATACGAACAGACGGTTGGATGTTGAATATTCAAGTCCGGTTTTCAGATTTCGTTTTTCTGCGTTTGGCTGGACAGCGTCAAGCATTTCGATTATTATATTGTTTAGTTGAATTGGTTCCAGAGACAAAGCAACCCTTCCCGATTCAATTCCCGAAATGTCGAGTACTTCATTGATTAGATTGAGCAGATGTTTTCCGCTGTTTAAAATATGGTTAACGCCTTTCTTGTGAGTCTGGCTGAGGTCGCCCATATTCATCAGCTGAGCAAAACCAAGAATAGAATTCATAGGTGTACGCAGTTCATGGCTCATACGCGAAAGGAATTCGCTTTTGGCATGATTTGCCTGTTCTGCTTCGTTTCTTGCTTTAATAATTTCTTTTTCAGCCAGCTTGCGCTCAGTGATGTCTAAGGAAATACCTCCGAGCAAAGGTTCCTGCCCGGGTCGGTGAATGATAAACTTTTGTGTTTCGTAATTGTGTAATTTTCCATCGAGATTTTTAATTGTCTCTTCAATTTTCTGATAGCCTGAATTCATCGCATTTAGATCGTCAGTTTTCAACTTTTGTCCAAATTCATTTGGAAAAACCTCTGTCATTGTTTTTCCCAACCACCTCGAAGCGCCAAAAGCATCATCCATATATTTATTTACAAAAAGCGTTCTGCCTTCATGGTCTTTTAAAAAGACGATGGCAGGTAAATAATCCATAAACAATGAAAACCTGTTTTTGCTTTCAAGCAGAGCATCCTCTGTTAGCTTGCGTTCTTCAATTTCTTTTTGCAAACTTTTGTTTATTTCAGTCAGTTGGGCAGTTCTTTCTTCAATTTTAACTTCAAGCGTTCCATAGAAGTCGCGGATTTCCTTTTCTATCTTTTTTCGCTCGGTAATGTCCCGGATGATAAAGACCATTCTGGTTGGTTTACCGTCGACATTCCTGATAAACTCACCGTTTACTTCTATATCGAAGATGGTGCCATCTGCCTTGAGCGCTTTATATTCGCCAGCTTTTGTAACAATACCCTGGTACAGAAGGAGAATCCTTGATTTAGCTTTTTCCCGATCCTCGGGAATAAGAAACTCGTTAAAAGTACGATTTAATAGTTGTTCAGCCCTTTCGAAACCAAACATGACTAATGCCGCAGGCGAAACAATCAGGAAGCGTCCTTCCATATCGGTAATCGTAATATTGTCTGGGGAGGCATGAAGTATTGACCGGTATAGCGCCTCGCTATCATGCACCGCTTCCTCGGCTCCTTTACGTTCTGTGATATCCCATGCCATATCAGCAAGCAACGAAACGATGTCAATATCGCTTTTCAAATAATCTGTAGGTTTGTTGCCTATTCCAACTATTGCTACAATTTGATCGTTCCTGAATATTGGCGTCACAAGCTCGCGAATCACCGGCGCATGACCCTCCGGTAATCCTCTGCGATTGGGCAAACTCATATAATCGTTATGGATAATAGTTTTTCGCTGGCGGAAACAATCAACCCAAACGCCGGAATTTTCGATATTGTAATGGCGGCTATGACCTTCAGCATTGCACATATTCTGCAAAGTATTAGTTGACCAACTTTGAAGCGTCAAGGCACTCTGATTGGCGTCAACCGAATGGAAGAAACCTATAGAACTGTTGGTTAATAATTCCAGTTCATCCAATAGCTTTTGCTGCAATTCATTACGTGAATGAGAGTGAGAGAATTCAGATAAACGAAGTCGCGCATTAAGAATCTGCTCTGCATGATTACGTTCAGTAACGTCTCTGTATTTCCACAAATGACCGCTATAATTTTCATCAATGTAAATAGGAATATAATCTCTTTCGAAATGTCGTCCATCATGCAGTTCTAACTGGTTATTGAACGCAGCCTTTTTTTCTGAAAGGATAACATTGATATCTGCGATGAATTTATCGGGATCCTTGAATAAATGTTTGCTTTGTTCGGCAGAATCGGAGCAATCGGCGCCAATAAGCGATTGGACGGCAACGGGAATACCAAACATGTAGCAGAACAACTGGTTAGTTAGTACAATTTTCCGGTTTGAATCTTCGAGTAAAATTCCTTCCTGTAAGTTGATGATAAGGTTTGACAGGATGGTTGTTTTATTAATTAATTCGGTTTCGGCTTTTTTCCGTTCAGTGATATCCTGGATTACCCCGATAACTGAAACCGGATTTCCTTTTGCATCTTTTTCAAGCTGCGCTTTCGAAAAAATTACGCGTGGAATAGAACCGTCGGCAGGATTAATAAGGTATTCGAGATTGTACGATTTGTTGTCCAAAATAAGATCAAGTAAAGCCTGGTGAACCCTTTCACGATCAGGAATGCAGGCTTCTATGGCTTCAATGGTAAAAAAGTCAGAATTATCGCCAAATCCGAACAATCGTTTAGCTTCTGCCGATCCACTGAGTATTTTG
>JAPLDO010000017.1 GCA_026391715.1 Bacteroidota bacterium | reverse complement strand
TTGAGTCCACTCCGAAAAGTAGTTTAAGGTGAATCTACCCACCCCCAGCCCCTCCCTACCCGTAGGGAGGGGAGTACCTCTGCTTAGGCAAGACACTGTATATCTTGCTATTGTGCTTAGCAGCGCTTCTCCCCTCCCTTTTCAAGGGAGGGGTTGGGGGTGGGTAAATTGATTGCAAACCTTTCTCATAGACTTTTCGGAGTGGACACAAAGTTGAAACTTCTGAAAAGTTGCATGGTAAAATTATAAAACATTTCCCGGCTTTTTAAGAGTTTTTGAAAATTTGGTTGTTTAATTTATCTTTGCCGGATGACACTTTTCACTATCATCAGTTCCTTCATGGAGGAATGAAAAATAACGTCCGGAAAAAATCAATTCTCACGATGACGTCACAAAGCATTTTATCCTGGCTTCAGGAGAGATTCAGGAAGAAGAAAATAGCGAACGGGTGATCGGCAAAACACTTCCAGCTTTATCCGGGAATATTGTATTTTTGTTAAAATAAACAAGATTCAAATGAGGAAAAATCTAATCTTGAGTCCACTCCGAAAAGTAGTTTAAGGTGAATCTACCCACCCCCAGCCCCTCCCTACCCGTAGGGAGGGGAGTTACCTCTGCTTAGGCAAGACACTGTATATCTTGCTGTTGTGCTTAGCAGCGCTTCTCCCCTCCCTTTTCAAGGGAGGGGTTGGGGGTGGTTAAATTGACTGCAAACCTTTCTCATAGACTTTTCGGAGTAGGCTCAATCTTTAAGCAGATCAGCAAATCAATTCATGAAAATGACCCAAATGCAGAGGCTTTCTTATTCGGTTCCCGCGCCAGAGGCGATCATAAAAAAAATTCTGATTGTGATATCCTGATTTTGGTTGAAAGTAATGAGGTTACCAATGATATAGAGGATATGTTCAGGGAGGAACTCTACAATATTGAATTGGAAACCGGTCAAATTATCTCGACTTTCATTTACCCTAAGAATTATTGGAACAACAGTCTTGTTTACTCTCCTTTATATAAAAAAATCAAAATGGAGGGCGTCAGGTTATGATTATTAATGATAATAATGACTATATAAATTACCGATTCCAAAGAGCTAATGAGTCTTTTGAGGAAGCGTTGATCATGTCGTAAAATAAACGATGGAATGCGGTAGTAAATCGATTGTATTATGCTTGCTTTTACGCAGTTATAGCGCTATTGCTGAAATATGGCATTGTAACCCAAACTCACGACGGTGTACGAATTCAATTGGGACTTCATTTCATTAAGACTGGAAAGATTGACATGAGACATGGTAAGTTATTTTCTAAACTATTCGATTACAGACAAAAAGGAGATTATGCGATTTGTATGATTTCGATGAAACAATAGTTACTCCGCTGATTAGTCAGGTTAAAGAATTCATAGTGGAGTTGGAAAAAATAGTTACTGAGTAGGCAATTCATCAGAAATTTTTATTCTTTACTTTTTTTCTGCGCGCAGTTATTTCAATTATTATTCAATACCTTTTATGATCAGACAATTTGAAGAAATCAGCGGCAACGCATGGCCTGCGTTGCAGACGATGCATTACGACGGTTGGATTTTGCGATTTGCAGGCGGTGTGACCAAACGTTCTAATTCTGTTAATTTGCTTTATCCTTCAACCATCAATCCCGATGAAAAGATTGATTTTTGCGAATCATTATATCACTTCAGACAAATTCCACCCTGCTTTAAAATTACTTCAATTGCCGATCCTCCTGATATTGACGACCGTTTGGCGGGAAAAGGGTATTTAATACTTTCTACCATATCCTTTCAAACCATTGACTTAGTGAAGAACGACTTGAAAGAGCCGGAAGGAATCCACATTGAACTCGATCTGAGTCCAGCCTGGCTGGATGAATTTATCCGGATGAATGCGTTTGATCCTAAACGTAAACCGGTTTATACAGGCATAATGAACCAGGCGCTTACGCCAAAATGCCTCGTTTCGATCAGACGTAAACAAAAAACAATCGGCGTTGGTCTTGGCGTTCTTGAAGGAAAGTATATCGGAATTTTTGATATTGTTGTTGACCCGAATCACCGGAACAGTGGATTGGGAAACGAATTAGTAAACGCCATTTTATTCTGGGGAAAAAATGCAGGCGCCGAAACCGCCTATCTTCAAGTGCTCACCAACAATCAACCGGCGCTGAATCTGTACCGGAAAATGGGTTTTTGTGAAAGTTACCAATATTGGTACAGGATGAAAAACCAAACCTGAATGAACCAGGTTTTCCTTATGGTATTGCACTGTAAAAACAACAACGTTGAAAAGGAGCAATAAAAAAAGGCTACAAATTCTGTAGCCTTTTTTCTTTAGTCGGGGTGAGAAGACTCGAACTTCCGACCCCTTGCACCCCATGCAAGTACGCTAGCCAACTGCGCCACACCCCGGACTTACCGGATTATTCTCCGGTATAAGGGTGCAAAGATAAGAATTTTTCGTTGTTCCACTCATCAAATTCCAAATCCAGAAATTCAATAGTGAGTTTCAGCAAATCGAATAAATTGCAGCCTCGTTTTCCAATTGTGGAAATATTAGTTCGTGGTATGAAAAATATTTCAGCGCCTTTTTGGGACGTAAACAACCAGAAATATTTTGTTTTTATTTCACCTTTCAAAGGTCAGTTTTGACCAAATTTATTAAAGCGCAACAATTTATTTCACAGAGTTATACTGAGAACGCATTGAATTCCAAGGATAAAAATGTATTTCTCACTTATGGTGAATAAAGCAGGCAACGAACTCAACTACAATTTTATTGTTTTTTTTTAGTTGTTTATTGATTGCCATTCATTTTCAAAATTACCAGTATGCTTTCAATCGAGGATCTTGAGAATATTGCAACCCAGGTAAGAAGGGACATAATACGCATGGTTAACGGCGCGCAGTCGGGGCATCCCGGAGGATCGCTCGGATGCGCCGATTTTCTGACGGCTCTCTATTTCAAAATCATGAAACCCGATCCCTTTAATTTTACAGCCGATGGCGCCGGAGAAGATATCTTTATTCTCTCCAATGGTCATCTTTCAGCTTTATGGTATAGTGTGCTTGCCCGGTATGGATATTTCGATTTGAAAGAACTCTCCACCTTCAGAAAACTGCACAGCCGATTGCAGGGTCATCCTGCTACTGCCGAAGGATTACCCGGTATCAGGATGAGCTCCGGATCGCTCGGTCAGGGTTTGTCTGTTGCCATCGGCGCCGCTTTGGCGAAGAAACTAAATCACGACGACCATCTGGTGTATTGTTTATTAGGCGATGGCGAGTTGCAGGAAGGACAGAACTGGGAAGCCCTGATGTTCGCCGCAGCCCATAAAACAGATAACCTTATTGCTATTGTTGACTATAACGGAAAGCAGATAGATGGACCAGTTGATAAAGTTTTAACTTTAGGCAACCTGAAGGCAAAAATGGAGGCTTTTGGATGGATAACGCTAACCATGTATGGAAACAATATGCCCAAAGTGGTAGAAACACTTAAAAATGCGCAAAAATACGTTGGTATAGCACAACCGGTTATTATTCTTATGACCACCCAAATGGGATATGGCGTTGACTTTATGCTCGATAACCATGAATGGCATGGCGTTTTCCCCTCTGATGAGCAAACCGCAGTAGCCCTGTCGCAGTTAACAGAAACTTTGGGCGACTACTAATTCAGCGACATTATGATGTGGGGGAATAGAAAAGGTTATTATAGCAATGCCATTTTTCTTTTCAGGAAATTCGGTGTGTTATTGGTTCTGTTTCTCCTCTTTTCAATTCAATTATCAGCTCAGGGATTAAAGGAACAACCAAAACCCAAACCCGTTACCAGGATATTATTTGTTTTCGACGCCAGTCAAAGCATGTATGGACGATGGCAGAGCGATACCAAATTCAACATTGCCGTCAGGTTGTTTTCAAATATTCTTGACAGTTTGAAAACCCAGCAGAACCTCGAACTTGCATTGCGTATGTACGGTAACCAAAAGCAGTTTCCACCGCAGGATTGCAATGATACCAGGCTGGAGGTTCCTTTTGCGCGCGATAACATCAACAGAATCAAACATACGCTGAAAACCACAACGCCAAAAGGAACTACCCCAATAGCTTACGCGCTTTCGCAGTCAGCCAAAGATTTTCCTCCCTGTGATAATTGCCGCAACATCGTGATCCTTATCACCGACGGGCTTGAAGAATGTGGCGGCGATCCTTGCGATGTTTCCCATGAACTCCAGAAAAAGGGAATTATGCTTAAACCTTTCATCGTGGGAATCGGCAAGGATTTTCGTAGTCAGTTCGATTGTGTTGGAACCTATTTCGACGCCTCAAATGAAAAGGAATTCAGAACGGCGCTTAACGTAATCATCTCCCGCGCATTAAATCCTACAACCATGCAGGTTAACCTGTTGGATACTTACGGAAAACCCACTGAAACCAATGTTAATATGACATTTTATGATAACGTTTCAGGGCTTGTAAAATATAATTTCATCCACTCATTCAATGCCAAAGGAATTCCCGATACTCTTGATATTGACCCGCTGCTAACCTATAATGTGGTGGTTCATACAATTCCACAGGTAAAGAAAGACAGCGTAAAATTAACTCCCGGAAAACATAATACCATCGGCATTGACGCGCCACAGGGTTATCTGATGTTCAAGGCAACCGGTAGTAGCACGCTGAAATATCTGCCGTGTATTATCAGGAAACATAAAGAAACTGAGACAATCACCGTTCAGCAGTTTGACCAGGTTGAGAAATACATCACCGGTTTTTATGATGCAGAGGTGCTTTGTCTTCCCAGAATAAAGGTGGAAAATGTTGATATCAGGCAGAGCCATACAACCACGGTTGAAATTCCTTTACCCGGTATTGCGGTTATCCAGAAAACGACCAATGGCTATGGCAGTTTGTACCAGGATAATCCTGAAGGGTTGGTTTGGCTGTATAACTTGAGGGATAACCCACAGCAGCAGGAAACTCTATATCTTCAGCCTGGAAATTATAAAGTGGTTTTCAGATCGAAATACGCAAATCAGTCATCATATACTATTGAGAAGACTTTGAAAGTTGAATCGGGACAAACAGTCAATCTGAAATTATAAAACGCGAAATGACAGAATATAAAAACCTTGGTTCCAAAGATACCCGTTCGGGATTTGGCGAAGCGTTGCTTGAACTCGGAAAACAAAACCCGCAGGTTGTCGCGCTTTGCGCCGATCTAACCGGTTCTTTGAAAATGGATGCTTTTGCGCACCATTTTCCCGATCGTTTTTTTCAGGTTGGGATAGCCGAAGCCAATATGATTTGTATTGCCGCAGGATTAACCATTGGCGGTAAAATTCCCTTCACCGGCACGTTTGCCAATTTCAGTACCGGCAGAGTTTATGATCAAATCAGGCAGTCGGTGGCATATTCCAATAAAAACGTAAAAATTTGTGCCAGTCATGCCGGAATTACTCTTGGAGAAGATGGAGCCACACACCAGATTCTTGAGGATATCGGACTGATGAAGATTCTGCCGAACATGACCGTAATAAATCCCTGTGATTTCAATCAAACTAAAGCCGCCACACTCAAAATTGCCCGCCATCAGGGTCCTGTTTACCTCAGATTTGGCAGACCCAAATGGCCGAACTTTACCCCGCCTGATAAGCCTTTCGTAATCGGTAAAGCCGTTGTTCTTAACGAAGGCGCCGACGTTTCTATTTTCGCAACCGGGCATTTGGTCTGGAACGCTCTCCAGGCTTGCAAAATATTAGAGGAACAAGGAATTAGCGCCGAAATCATTAATATTCACACAATAAAACCGCTTGACGAGGAAACGGCTCTCTCCTCAGTATTGAAAACGAAATGTGTTGTCACCGCTGAAGAACATGCGCGCAATGGCGGCATGGGCGACAGTATTGCTCAGTTTCTTGCCCGAACTTATCCCGTTCCGGTTGAAATGGTGGCAGTTAACGATGCTTTCGGGCAAAGCGGAAAACCTGAAGAACTTCTGAAAATTTACAAGCTCGATATTCCCGACATTGTGGAGGCTGCCAAAAAGGCGCTGGCAAGAAAGCGATTGTAATTTTCAGAGCTATCCCATGTGCCTGGTCAGGTCATTCCGGGTGAGAATTACCGGTATTTCCTTATCAATATATAAAGGCACTGTTTCAACAATCACGTTGCTGGTATCGAGTCCCAAAGCCCTTACTTCGCTGATGCCGAACCGTTTGAAAATTCCGTAAAGATCCATAATGAATTGTTCGCGCGGAGGGAAATCAAAATCGTAATTCTGAATACGGTCAATAACCACAAACCTGAAATCGGCGCTTACATTATGTTTTCGTAACGAGGCATAATGGCTCAGCATATCTATTTCATTGTTCTGGTTTAGTTCATCGAGTACCTGTCGGAAAAACAGGTTCACGCGAGGCTGAACCTTGAAACCGATTTTGAAATCAACCTTGATGAGAGTTCCCGGAATAATGTGGGTTATTTTGTATTCAAGAACATGCGGATCGTCAAGAATGTCGACATGGAGGAGCCAGTAAACATCTGCTCTTTTCGGATGCTTGTTAAGAATCGAATAAATTATCTTTGATTCCACCTCGGCGCTTTTATTAGCCTTTGTTAGATATACCAGGTTGGTGGCGAATTTCGGAACCGTCTCATCTGTACTGAGGTCTTTAATTACCTCAATGTATTTGTCAACGTGGATAAATTCGATGAAACTGTTTTTTATCCGCCTCCCGCTGAACCAGACGTACATCACCAGAAACAAAAAACCGCCAAGCAGAATGGTAAACCAGCCGCCATGAGTGAATTTGTTCATGTTGGCAATAAGGAAAGAACTCTCAATAGAGAGGTAAACGGCGAGAAAAACGGCGATAATATATACAGGGATTTTCTGATAGTAAAGGTAGATGCTCAGCAAACAGGTGGTCATAAGCATAGTGATGGTTATCGAAAGACCATAAGCAGCCTCCATGTTAGAGGATCGCTGGAAGAAAATTACAACAAACAGACAGGAGAAGTAAAGAATCCAGTTGATGCTCGATATATACATCTGTCCTTTGATGTTGGTGGGATAATTGATCTTGATTTTGGGCCAGAAATTAAGCTGGATTGCTTCGCTTATCAAAGTAAATGAACCGCTGATCAGCGCCTGGCTTGCAATAATAGCTGCGGCAGTGGAGATTAGAATTCCGATGACAAGAAACCATCCCGGCATAATGGAAAAGAACGGATTAGTCCAACTCATTATGCTATCGGAATTTTTAATAATCCACGCGCCCTGCCCGAAGTAATTGAGCAGAAGTGTGAGTTTAACGAAAATCCATGTTATCCTGATATTCTTCAATCCGCAATGTCCGAGATCGGAATAAAGCGCTTCGGCTCCTGTTGTGCAAAGAAATACAGCTCCCATGAGTAAAAACCCGTTTGGGTATTTAGTCAGAAAATCATAAGCATGGTGTGGATTAATGGCTTTCAGGATTATTGGATTATGAATAATCTGGGTTATTCCAAGTATTCCAAGCATTGAAAACCAGATGAACATAACGGGACCAAATGATCTTCCGACCGCTCTTGTGCCGAATTTCTGCACCAGAAAGAGTCCTGTGATGATGACAATTACAATAGGCAAAACAGGTATCCGGGGGTTGATGATTCCCAAACCTTCAACAGCGGAAACAATAGTGATGGAAGGCGTGATTACCCCGTCGGCAAGTAAAGTGCTGCCTCCGATGATGGCGAAAAAGTAAGCCCACTTGGCGCGTTTACGAATCAGTGCGAAAAGGGAAAAAATGCCGCCCTCGCCTTTGTTATCGGCTCGCAGGGTGATGATGATGTATTTTACAGTGGTTTGTAGTGTGAGTGTCCAGAAAATACAGGACAACCCGCCCATGATAAATCCTTCGGATAACGTATTGGCGCCGGCAACAATGGCTTTCATTACATATAGCGGAGAGGTTCCTATGTCGCCGTAAATAATCCCAAGGGTAATTAGCAACCCGGCAGCCGATACTGCCTGTCCATGAGAGCGATGTAGATGATGACGCATGATAAAACCGGATTAACCGACGATTAATTTCAAAAATGTAACGATTTTATGAAGGGATTTTATTCATCTTGCTTTTGATGAAGGCAATAATCATCGGAAGGATGGAAAGAAAGATAATAACAAAGATGGCGATGGTAAAGTTTTTCTTAACGAGCGGAATATTGCCAAAAAAGTACCCTGCAATACAAAATGAGGAAACCCACAGGATACCGCCGATAATGTTGAATGAGGTAAACCGGCGATAGCTCATTGTGCCGATGCCTGCCACAAATGGTGCAAAAGTTCTGATGATGGGCATAAACCTGGCAATGATGATTGTTTTTCCTCCATGTTTTTCATAAAATGCGTGGGTTTTATCGAGATATTCACGTTTGATAAACCGGTAGTTTTTTTCATAAACAGCTTTTCCAAGGTACTTGCCTAAAAAATAATTGGCGGTATCGCCGAGAAAGGCTGCGGCAATCAGCAACGGAACAAGTATCGCCATACTTAGCGGTTGCCCGTCCATGGCAGCCACAGTTCCTGCGGCGAACAGCATGGAGTCGCCGGGCAAAAACGGCGTGACTACAAAACCGGTTTCCATAAAAACGATAACGAAGAGGATCAGGTAGGTCCAGAGGCGGTAATCGGTTACCCATTGTTGTAAATGCACATCAATATGCAGAATGATGTCAAGAAAATTTTTAAGAAGTTCGATCATACTTGTTTTTATTTGAAAATCATTCGGAGAACAAAGAACAACAAACCCGAAAGGATGATGGTAACGGGCAGGGTGATGAGCCAGGCGATAAGAATGCCTCTTACAGTACCCATACGCAGGTTTTGACGACCGCTTCCGGCAACCATCGTACCTGCAATTCCCGACGAGAGTACGTGTGTGGTGCTTACCGGCAACCCGAACATGGTTGATACGCCGATAGTGCTGGCGGCAACGAGTTCGGCGCTGGCGCCCTGCGCATAAGTGAGATGGGTTTTTCCGATTTTCTCGCCAATTGTAACAACAATTCGCTTCCAGCCAATCATAGTGCCCAACCCAAGCGAGAGGGAAACAAGCAAAATCACCCAACGGGGGGAATATTCGGTATTGGTTTTAAATTTCTTGAGATTTGCGGTAATGATTGAAATTCGTATCGGTGAAAGGTTAGCCTGTTTACCCGATTTGAGGCTTTTGAGAACAGCCTCCGTCTTTTTACTAACCACGATGATCGCCTTCCTGATTCCGAAATGATCTTCTTTTTTCAGATCATCGAAAGAGGTGATGCCTGTAACCTTTGATTTGATGAACCCCAGATTGGCAACGGCAATTCGTAGCGCTGCCTTATCGCCTGGAATAAGAACATTCGTATCAATATGAGTCAGGTTCCATTCAATCTGACGGGTTTGGTAAAGCAGATTTTCAGGATGTTTGGAACGGTCAACAGAAAAATATACCGGTGAAAAACCTATCAGAATTAACATAATAAGTCCGACGCCCTTTTGCCCGTCATTGCTTCCGTGGGCATAACTAACGCTTGTACAGGTAAGAATCAGAATACTCCGTATCCAAAGCGGCGGGGCTTTTTTAGCCGGCGGTTCCTTGAAAATGATTTTATTTTTTACGGTTTTTCTCAGAATATACATGAGCAGTAAGGCAAAAGCAAAGCCGAATACAGGCGAAATCAATAGCGACAAACCAACATCCATCACCTTGTTCCAATTCAGCGCGTAGGTGGTTACGCCTGGAAGAAAATAATAGGCTAATCCGACTCCGAATATCGAGCCGATCAGAGTATGGGAACTGCTGCATGGAATTCCGATATACCATGTTGACAGGTTCCAGATGATGGCGGTAACTATCAGCGCCAGAATCATAGATATGCTGTGAATCAGATTCTGGTCAACAAGCAGTTCAACCGGCAACAGATTTACTATGCCCATTGCAACAGCTATCCCGCCAACATTGACGCCGATAAAATTCCACAAGCCTGACCAAACAACGGCAGTGGTTGGTTTGAGCGAGTGTGTATAGATAACGGTTGCCACAGCGTTGGCAGTATCGTGAAACCCGTTGATGAATTCGAAAACACAGGCGGCAAAAAGACAGATCAATAACAGAATAGTAAAGGAAGTATCGAGACCGAACATATTGCAATGGTTTATTAATGTCCGATTTCCTTGAATCGGAGGCGGAAAATTAACAAGAAAATCCCGACCGACAATAGATTGTTAACAATTATGTATAAGTATCCTGGGATTTTTTATCCTGAATGGCGATTAACCTGAAGCCCTCCTTCAACAACGACGGAGTTAAAATGGTTGTAAGCAGCGCCATCAGAACGAGGATTGAAAAAACGGGAACATCAATAAAACCATTAGCAAGCGCAATATTTGCAATAACCAGTTCCATAATGCCGCGGGCGTTCAGTCCAAGTCCGAGTGTAAGTGATTTTGCATGGTTAAAACCTGCCAGCCTGCCACCGAGGTATCCTCCGAAAATTTTACTGAAAAATGAGGCAAACAAAACAACGCCGAGTAGTATAAAGTTATCGAGCGCAATGAAATTAAAGGAAATTCCCATAGTGGCGAAAAAAATGGGCGCCAGAAAACCCATGGTAATTCCTGAAATGCTTCGCTGAACCTTTTCAAAATCGCGATTTGCAAACATACTTCGCGGAATAAGTATTGCGCCGAAAAATGCTCCTACCACGAAATGTAACCCTAATAATTCAGCCATGCTTGAGAAAACCAGCACAAAAAGAATCACCATGGCAAAAAGCGATTCCTGTCCGCGCAGATAATGGAGAAATGCATTCATCCGGGGGTTGACAATATTGACTTTGCGCTTTGCCAACTTGAATAAATGGTAAGCAGCGACCAGAACCAGGGTGAAAATAGCAACCTTCATGGCTGTAAAAAGGATTGAAAAGGTAAGGTCCTTGATGTTCTTTGATGAGTCATTGAAATCAAGGATGATTCCAAGGATTAGCAGTGCCACAATGTCGTTGAAAATAGCCGCTGAAATGATTCTCTGCCCTACATCGGTTTTCAGTTTTCCAAGGTCCATAAGGATTCGCACACTTACCGGAAGCGCGGTAATGGCAATGCACAATCCGAGAAATATGGTAAAGGTGTTGGTAAAATTAAAGAACAATCCGATACCAATTCCGCTTAATAAAGGAATGATGAATCCCAGCAACGCTATCCACAGATTTTTTCCGCGGATAGAATTTCGTATCTCTTCAACCTCGATTTCCATACCCGCCAGTACAATCAGCATAAAAACTCCCAGCTCTGCAATTACCTTTATTTCGCCCGCCGCCGGGATGATATTGAGCAGCGATGGTCCAAGTATTACGCCTGCCAGAACTTCGCCTATCATGGATGGTTGGCGGAAACGTTCTGCCAACTCGCCAAGCAGTTTTGCAGCAAGCAGAAGAATAAGAAGATTAACAATAAACGGTAATTGGGAATGAAACAAATGGAGCATAATGTTCCGGCGTCCTCGATTTTTTGCAAAATTAGCAGATTTTGGCCATAAACACTACTTTTGCCCTCATGGATATAAATGTTCCCATATCGTTTGGCGCGTTTCATAGTACCATCCCCGAACTTGTCGCTGTTATTTTTGGCTTGTTTTCTGTATGGTTTATGAAAAAGGAACGGATGGTTGCCTTTCCGCTTGGCATTGTCAACGTACTCATCTATGTCTATATCTTCTCGATAACAAAGCTTTTTGCAAACGCGGCAATCAATGGCTACTTTTTCCTGATGAGCGCGTATGGCTGGTATAACTGGTCCAGAAAAACCAACCACCAACCAACTGTCAGGATTTCCCGCAGTTCAGTCCTCGAAATTGTATTATGCCTCGCGGCAATTGCATCGCTATTCCTGATCATCAGGTTTGTGCTGATAAATTATATCGAAAGCTGCGTTCCTTCATGGGACGCGTTTACCACAGCAGTTTACATGGTGGCTCAATGGCTTCTTTCGCGTAAGAAAATCGAAAACTGGCTTCTTTGGATCGTCGCCGACCTTATCATGGTGGTTTTGTGTATTTCCCAGGGATTGCATTTTACCGCTATTCAGTACCTGGTTTTTACTATGATTGCCTCTTCGGGTTTTTTTGAATGGAAAAGCAAACTCACAACATGATCCGTCGAATCGCAATTACAGGACCGGAATCAACCGGAAAATCATGGCTTGCCGAAAAACTGGCAGAGCGTTACCACACTGTCTGGGTTCCCGAATATGCCCGTGAATATCTTGCAGGACTCGGAAGGTCATATTGCCATGACGACATACTGAAAATAGCCGCCGGACAGTTGAACCATGAAGCAGATGCAATGAAAACAGCTCCCGGTTTCCTTTTTTGCGACACTGAACTTCTCGTCACGAAAATATGGAGTGAAGTTAAATACGGCTTTTGCGATCCGTGGATTTTGAAGAAGTTAGAAACCCATGTTTACGATCTTTATTTGCTTTGTGATATTGACTTACCCTGGGAATATGACCCCTTGCGCGAACATCCCGACCGACGGCAGTTTTTATTTGATCTCTATTACAATGAGCTGACGAAACGGAAATTCCCTTTCGCTGTGGTTAGCGGAACCGGCAAAGCAAGATTGGATATGGCTGTAAATCTGATTGAAGAATTGATCGTATGAACCGAAAAATCAAAGTTATTTTCATCCCGCGATGGTATCCTAATCGCTACGATTCTATGTCTGGTTTATTCATACAGCGTCAGGCAGAAGCATTGACAAAATATTGCGATGTTGCCGTAATTTATGTTCATCCTGATCCACTTTGTCAGAATAAGAGAGAGGTTGATTTTCAGGTTGAAAATGATGTGAGAGTAATGCGCGTATATTACCGTCCGCCGGAGAATAGTAGTTCCGTTTTGGGCAGGATAATAAATATGTGGCGTTTCTACCGGAATAACCTGCAAGCCATCCGAAGCATTCGTGAGTTTTCGCCGGATATCATTCATGCGCATATTCTCACGCGAGCCGGCTATATAGCTCTGAAAGCCGGGCGTGAACATCATTGTCCTGTTATAATATCCGAACACTGGTCGCGGTATTTTACAGAGAACAATACCTTTAACGGCTTGCATCTGAAATTAATCACCCGGTATGTTGTCGCCAAAGCTGCGGCTGTGGTTGCAGTTTCCAAACCCTTGCGCGACGCCATGATGCAATGTAACCTGTCGAATAAAGTATTCAGGGTTATTCCGAATGTGGTTGACACATCGTTGTTTTATCCGCAGCAACATAGAATCTCAAATCAGGTTAAGACCTTTGTTCATATTTCATGTTTTGATGATAAATCGAAAAATATTTCCGGGTTTTTACGTTCAGTTAAGGCGCTCTCTGAAAAGCGACAGGATTTTCGCTGCCTGCTGATCGGCAACGGACCTGATTGGCTTGACATGAAGGACTATGCCGGTTTTCTCCGAATTCCCGAAGGACTTGTCGAATTCCCAGGCGTTTTAAATGGAACCGAGCTGTCGGATGTTTTGCGTAACGCTGATTTTTCGGTCCTTTCAAGTTTATATGAAACTTTTGGCACGGTGGTAATTGAAAGTCTTGCAAGCGGCGTTCCCGTTGTATCCACTTCTGTTGGAATTTCAACCGAAGTAATTACCGCCGATAATGGTTTGCTGGTTCCTCCGGGAGATGAGGCTGCCATGATTAGAGCGCTTGACAGAGCGCTCGACAATTTCCATAAATTCGACCGGCAGAAAATTTGCGCCGGCATTGCCGGAAAATTTGATAAAGAAACTATTGCCATTCAATTGACAGACTTATACCGGGAGGTAATGAGTCGCTGAAAATTTTCGTAGTGAACTCACCGCTGAAACAGCAAACATTATGAGCGATTTAAAAGTTGGAGATAAAGTAAAATTTTTGAATACCTCCGGGGGAGGCGTTGTATCGAAGTTGATTGACAGCCGAACTGTTGGAGTTCTTATCGAAGACGGTTTTGAAATCCCAACTATGATAAGCGAACTTGTGAAAACCGATTCAGCCACTGCTGCCGGCAGGTTTTTCGAAGATCATTACAATCTGGATTCGCTGCCGGAAGCTGATAAACCGGATGATCGTCAGGATGACAGACTTACACCTCTGCCCGACCTTGTGATTAGCAGCCGGAAATCGGAAGAGATTTTCCTTGCCTTTGTTCCGCACGATCAGAAATGGCTTATCACAGGTCAACTCGATGTACTTCTGATTAACAATAGTTCATTCGATGTTTTGTACAATATTTTCAGGAAAACGCCGCTGAATCATTACGAAGGCGTTGATTATGGTAGTATCTTTCCCGATTCTACGCTTGTTCTGAATACAATCAACCGCGAGCAGGTTACTCACTGGACCGATGGATATATTCAATTCCTTTTTCACAAGCAACAAACCAAAGAGGTTCTTCCGCCATTTAATGCCGAGTTCAAAGTTGAAGGCAAGCGTTTTTTCAAAGAAGGAAATTACAGGCAGAATCTGGTGATAAAAGATAAAGGTATCGTGATTAAAGTTCTTTCGCTAACCGACTATTTCAGGGAAGAAACCGGAAATCAATCAACGGGAAATGAGAATATCGATCAGCGGGAAAAATCAGCGACTAACCCAAAGCCACTGATTTTTCGCCATCAGGTTGCACCGCGTGAAGCTGAAGTTGACCTTCATATCCATGAACTGGTTGACGATTCCTCAAATTTTGAAAAGAGTGAGATTCTTGAATTTCAGAAGAACTATTTCCTCAAATGTCTCGACAGCGCAATGGCAAGCCATTTTCTGAAGGTCACTTTTATTCATGGAGTAGGCAATGGCGTTTTAAGAACTGCGATGATCGAATTACTTAAAAAGCAAGAGGGCTTCACATTCAGCGACGCCCCCATGGCAAAATATGGAATTGGAGCTTTAGAAATCACTCTCCCGCATTCCAATCATTGATTACCTGATTATTGATACTTTACGAGAATAAACTCCGGATTCTGTTTTCATCTGAAGAATGTAAACTCCTGGTGTAAGATTGGTTGCATCGAGCGCAGTTTCATGCGATCCGGCGCCAAGAATTCCCAGCGATTTTGAACTCACCGGTTGACCCAAAGCCGTGAGAAGATTCAATGAAACCTCACTGTTTCCCTGTAATGAGAAGGAAACCTTTGCGGTTCCGGTAATCGGATTCGGGTAAATATTCAGGGAGATGGTTCCCGGCTGCTCAATTACGGCAACTGGCGCTTCCATCCAGAATTCACTCGATTCGGAAGAACCAAATTGTCCGCCTTGTTTAAATATGACTCCGTTTGATGATATTTCGTAAACTCCTGTGCCGTTGGTGCAGCAGATACCATTTCCACCTGCGTCATAAATTGTAAAAGTGTAACAGTCAGCTTTTGGAAGCGTTATAAATTCGGTGGATAAAGTGTTGCTCAGAGTATAAGGCGCGCTGTTTGCAACGGCAACGCCGAGGGAATTTTTAACATCCCAGGAAATATCCTGCGGAGCGTTATCAGTGCGCATGATCAGCTTCACTTCGTTGGTTGAGATAGGAGAATTGAGAAAAGTAAAATGCAGGGAGTCATTCTTTGGATAATCATCATTCACACTGTTGGGACTCGTGGTGTAAACTATCAGGTCGTTGGTTGGAAGTATATCAAACGGGTATTCGGGCAGACTGATATTTGCCTTTTCCATACTTCCAAGAGAGCCGTTCCAGGTAAAGGTATTCACAGCTCCATTGTTGATGCTGTATTTGATTGTCATGCTTGTGATTAAGTTATTTCCATTATTCCTGACTTTCACAATCGGGCTGACTTTATTCTTACAGGTTTTGGCAGGTACATTTAAAATATTCAAAACCTGAAGGTCGGTATTATACGGCAACACCAGCGCATTGGTGGAACTGTTGGCAGTATTAAATATCTCCTTGGTGTTTTTATTCTGGACGAACCCAACGGATGCGATTTGCGTTTTATCATAAACTGTCCCGAATTTCCAGGAACCTTCAAGAAGGACATAATCGCCTGTTACCATTGATGAAGGCATTGGCGTTCCGCTTGAACCGGGCAACATTTTTTTCATGACATTATAGAAATCTTTTTCGCCGTTTGACCCCGGAGCGGAATTGAAATGGATCCACTTCTCTATAATAACATTATGGGCAACCAGCGTTCCGGTAAAATCCTGTGTGCATGTCACCAGCAAGGTTGAATAGACCGAATCCTGCGCGGCAGAAAGCCAGTGTTTAACCTGAACTGAAACTGGAGAAGGCATTGCATAGCGGTTGTTCACCGTTGTCATGGTCCATGAGCTTGCGCTTCCATTATAGTAATTACCGTCGAGGTTTGATTCCGGGACATAAGTAACTCCGTAATAGTTAACGCGCGCCCCATTTTCCTGCGGGTTTGCAAGGTTCATCGGGTCTCCTGTGGCAGGCCAGTTTACATGATAATAGATGGAGGTGAACTTGTCGGGATTTTGGAGTTGCCAGGTATGGAATGTAGGATTCACTCCGGCGCATGGACCACAGGTTGAAGAGGTAAATTCCTCAAGCAAAACAAGCCGTTGCGACTGGCTGTATCCAGTAGCGAGGATGCAAAAAAATACTACAATTGATAAAATTCTTTTCATGGGGTTGAAATTAATTGGTTTACCCCGCAAAAGTAAGAAAAATCGGGATAGAGATGAAAATGGGGTTTATAAAATTATAGTACATTTGCAACTTAACCCAACTAAAAATCCGACTTATGAAAAAATTTACACTTTTCTTTATTTTACTCTCTGCGATCACCGTATATGCTTTTTCTCAAAGCCTTCAGATCACAGACAACAAGGGAGTTATTATTCCGACTAACTCGGAAATAATCCAGATTGGTTCGCCCGACAGCGGGCAATTGACTACTTACATGTATGTCAAAAACATTGGAACAAAGAGTTTGAATGTTCTTTGCAGAAAAACACAAATTCTGATGCTCGATTCAACAGAAATTACTATGTGCTGGGCAGGAGCCTGCTATCCCTCCAAAACAAATTTATCTCCCAATGCTCAGTTGATAACAGTTGGTCAAACAATCACGGATTTCGTTGGACATTACACGCATGTGATTGCCGGCAAACATTTTAAATCGGGCGAGAGTGTTGTTCGCTGGTGCTTTTTTGATAAAGCCAATCCAACCGACTCTGTCAGTGTCCGGATTAAATATACAAGCTTCCCGCTTGGAATTTCTGAGCCAGGCTCCCGACAGGCAATGTTATCGAATGTTTATCCTAACCCTGCTTCCGCCGAAGCAAATTTCAACTTTGAATTACCTGCCGGAAAGTCAGGTTCTGTAATTATCCGCGATATCATAGGTAAATCGGTTTACAGTGAAAGCCTCAGCGGTTCAACAGGAAAAGTTGTTGTGAATACCATAAATTTTGCCGATGGCGTCTATTTCTGCGTATTGCTGGTGGATGAAAAAATGGTACAAACCCGGAAAATGGTTGTAAAGCATTAGTCTGAACTGGTTAGAAAAAAAGGAGCCGCTCCGGATGGGGCGGCTTTTTTTGTTTCAGGACGTCTATTTTTCCGATGTTGAAACTGATAATTCGGATATCCAGCCGCGGATAAATGTTGGAATCTTTTCTGTCTCATACAGAATGGATGCAGATGGATAAACATCGGGCGTCATCTCTACAAAGAACCAGTTATTTCCTTTACCAAATGATTTGTGTGCAATAAGTATTCCGCGGCACTGCATCCGGTATTTGGCAACAATATTGCCGAAGGTTTCGAGGTGGGGGTTAAAAGGTTCATTTAACCGGGCTGCCGAGGCGCGCAAAGTAAGCGTGTCGCCTTTCGATACGAATGGAATCGGTTCCGTGTAATAAAGGCGAGGCTCTTCGGTAAACTTATAGCTTACGGTTTGTTTTCCTTTGATAAAAACAGGCGTGCCGTTTTCCCATGTCAAGCTGTAATCGCGGGTGAAATAAAGGTAAGCGTCGCAGCAGCCAACATCGCCTGTTTTGAGCGCCGTTAATCGTTTATTTTTCAAAGTAAATTTCGCGATGTACTGATAATCCTCGAAAACAAGTTCGAAGCTGTCGCGGCGATTCAGATATATTCGCACAATATCCGATTCGCCGCCTGCCGACCCGCTGAAAATGATATCTGTAAGTTCGTCGCCATTAATATCAATTGGATAGAGGCATTTTTTCCACTCCTTTACCGAAAACATTGCCGTTGAATCGCCTGTAAATTGGGGATAGTCCGCAGAATGGCTATTCATAAATTTTTCCAACACCTTCCCCTGACCTGATAATGCGTACTTTTTCAGATTCAGTTTTTCCGGTTTGGGGATATGTGCGTACCGTTTCCAGTAAAACGTATCGGTAGCGGTGGTATAGGTTTGGAGATTAATCTGGGCATTTACCGATACTGCCTCGATGAGGATTAAAAGGAGTAATATTGATGATTTCATGAAATAAAAATTGGAACTACGAAGGTATAAAAAGTGATTGTTTGAAAAATAAAAAAAAGCGCCATTACATAACCTGAATTTCCACGACCTTAAGATCGTGGAAATTGATAAATAGATGGTTACTGAACTTAATTCCAAATTGTATCCTTTTCAAAGTAGGCACAATATTTAATCGGATAAGTTAAAAACAGGATATTTTTCTTTTTTTAAAGGGAATAATTGCCTATTTTTGTGATGATAAAAAAATCCAACCATGAAAACAATGAAAGCGGCGCCATTGGAAACAACGTTTTTAAATGAGGTTCCCGGAAAAATAAGCGACAGCGAAATATTGACATTTCTTCAAACAAAAGATATTAACTGGGAGTATGTTAAAACCATCAAAGAGCTTACCGACCTCAACGATGACGTTATTTCTGATTGGTTAAATGTAAGCGTCAGAACTTTTCGGTCGTACAAACAACCTAAAAATAAATTCAAAGAAAACGTTAAAGAACAGATTTTACTTTTGTTGTCATTAATTAATCACGGAATCCAGGTTTTTGGTTCTCAGAAAGAATTTAATATGTGGTTAAATAAGGCTAACTTCTTTTTTGACAATGTGAATCCCATTTCTTATTTAAACACCGTAACAGGGATTAGATTTGTTGACGACCGTTTAACTGCCATGGAATACGGGGATAATGTGTAATTTATGGAAGTATTCAGAATTTCCAAAGAAACGCATGCAAATAATCTGACCTCCTCCGGAAGTGAGAACAGGTGGAATAAACGGGGGCAGAAGGTAATTTATACGGGATCTTCGAGGTCATTATCAACCCTGGAATTAATTGTTCATAAAAGCTCTATCGTTCCCACGGTTCCTTATAAGATAATGGTAATTTACATTGCCGACAACGAGAACCTTGTAAGGCAAATACGCATAAATGAGTTGCGGAAGGACTGGCGAACATTAGCTGCATATTCAACCCTCCAGAATATTGGCTCACAATGGTATGATCATCAGGAAACGTTGTTGTTAAAAGTTCCATCTGCCATTATTCCTTATGAATATAATTACGTTATTAATACAGAACACCCCGATTTTATGCAAAAAATACAATTGATCAGGATTGAAGATTACTTCTGGGACGACAGACTGCTATAAAGAAAAACTGTAATAGCAAGACGACTTCCCTGACCTGAAATTTAAATTTGTTGAAAATTCCCCCGGTACGCCATGACCATACTCCCACGGTCTTTTTACCTGCGAACTGTTAGAACCGAAATCATGTACGCAGTGGGAGGCACGGCTTATATTTATCTTTGCTACGGGATTCACTCGTTGTTTAATATTGTCACCAATGAACTGTATATACCGCATGCAATACTTATCATGGGAATTATTCCTGAAGATGGAATTAGAATTATGTTGGAGCGGGTCGGAAAAAGTACTTTATCTGCCAACACAGGGATTGGTCCCGGCAAGGTCGCTAAACTACTTGGAATTCATTTCTCGCTTACGAGGGTTGACCTGACGCGAAAGGCTGATTCAAATCAGTTTGGGATATGGCTGGAAGATCGTGGATTAGAGATACCTGTTGAAAATATTCTTCAAGGACCAAGGATTGGCGTAAATTATGCAGGTGAGGATTCTCAGTTGTCCTACCGTTTTTGGTTAAAGGATAAATCATAAAAAAAAATAGCCGCACTTAAAGACGGCTATTTTTTTTAAGCAGCTAAGCTTTACTTAACTTTTTTACCAAGTTCTGCGCCAGCTTTGAATTTTACAACTTTCTTGGCGGCAATCTTGATCTCTTTACCATTCTGAGGATTGCGACCTTTGCGGGCTGCTCTCTTGGAAACAGAGAAAGAACCAAAACCAACTAAAGCTACTCTTTCTTCCTTGCTGAGAGCATTGCTAATGTTTTCAATGAAAGATTCCAGCGCCCTTTTAGCTTCTGTTTTGGTAATCTTTGCATCATCAGAAACTGCTTCGATTAATTGAGCCTTGTTCATTTTTACAGGGGTTTAAATTAATACATGATTAATAATCCCTGCAAATATAAGGGTTTTGAAAAAAAAGTCAAGTAAAATACCCTTAAACCCATTGAAAATGTTGATAAAATTGATTATTTGTTAATATCTCAAGCGCCAGAAGGCTCAAATTGTCTGCATTTCAGAAAAAAGATACCCGTAACCCCTCATGAAATCGCCAGTACTCATCACTTTGCGTCCCTGCAACTGAAGTTCAAGAATACGCAGCCAGCCATCCGGGGTTGCAACAATCAATTGTGTTTTTTCCGATCTGAAAAATGTGCCTGGTTTAAAATTATGGGAACAAAATACCGGAGCAACTCTAAGAATTTTTATATCATAGTTGAGGGAATCTGTCCCGGAAAACGAAGTGAAGGCGCCGGGATGCGGACTCAGTCCGCGGATAAAGTTAAAAATAGAAACGCAATCGCGGCTCCAGTCAATCCTGCAATCTTCTTTAAATATTTTTGGCGCTGTTTTCAGTCTTTGCAAATCGGTGAAAAGCGTTTCCTGTGAAGTCTCTGAAACGTTTCCTGTTCTAATCAAATCAACGGTTTCAACAACAAGCCTGGCGCCGGCAACCATTAGCCTGTCGTGAAGTATTCCGGCAGTTTCTTCTGCGCCAATCTGAAGCTTTCGGGAAAGAATGATTTTTCCGGTATCAATATGTTCATTCAGGAAAAAGGTGGTTATACCGGTTTCTGTTTCGCCGTTCATAACAGCCCGGTTGATAGGCGCCGCGCCGCGATACTGGGGCAGCAAAGATGCATGCAGGTTGAATGTTCCCATCGGAGGCAGTTCCCATACCTGCCTTGGCAACATCCTGAAAGCAATTACGATCTGAAGATCTGGATGAAACGAGGAAAGTTCAGCAAGAAAAGCAGAATCCTTAAGATTAGCTGGTTGCAGGATTGGAATCTTCACCGTTTCTGCATATTCTTTTACCGGCGATGGCTTTGGTTTTAATCCGCGACCAGCAGGTTTATCAACTGCGGTCACAACTGCCACAACATTCAAACCCTCAGTAACAAGCGCTTTCAACGATGCAACAGCAAAATCCGGCGTACCGAAAAAAACAATTTGTGGATTTTCAATCATAAAAAAAAGCCCGGTTTCCCAGGCTGTTAAAGTATATGGTTCTTAAAAGGTATCACAAATCGTAAATCTGAAATCTGAAATCCGAAATCACTTCTTGATTTTCCCCTCCATATAAGCTATATTTTTATCAATCTCTCTTCCTTCCATTGACCGCGGATAATCTGCCTTGATTTTTTTATAGACTTCGAGAGCTTTCTCAAAATTTCCAAGTTCCTCATAAGCCAGTCCCGACCGCATTAAAAACAGAGGAGAAGTAAATTCATTCTTTTTCATTTCGGCGGCTTCCTTGTATAAATCAGCCGCTTTTTGAACCTGGTTCAACTCCATATTGGCGTCTCCCATCGCGCCCTTTGCCATTGGACCTACAAATTCATCACCGCTGCTGAATTTGTCAAGTTGTTCAAGCGCCTTGTCAAACTGACCAAGTTTAAGATAACAGATTCCCGCGTAATAGTGTGAGAGATTGGCTGATTTTGTCATGCCGTATTCATCTATAATCGCAAGAAAACCAAGATATTGTCCATCGCCATTCAATGCTTTTTTCAAAGAATCCTGTTCAAAATACTTTTCGGCCATAAACATCTGGCTTTGAGCGTCCTTTTCTTTGGGCGCGAGATAAAAACGCTTGAATCCGAAAAATCCAAGCACAATAACTATAATCACCCCTAAAACTATCAGAATGATTTTCTGGTATTTTTCAATAAATTGCTCAGTTTTGCTGAAAGCCTCTTCAACTGCAACGATACGTTCTTCGGTTTTGTCAATTTTTTTATCCTGCTTACTTGCCATGTTTTCTGAAATTTGGAGGTGCAAAATTACATTTTTTCCTGAATTAAAGGCATAATTGCCCATTTTATTTACTTTTGCATCAAAGCTGAAACTCAAAAACATGAACCTGATTAGTGGTACTGACATTTCGGAAATCAAGGATCCGATAGAATACCTCAGAAATTTTATAACTGCCGAGAGGTATAAAAGGTTCCTGGAAGTTGTTCAAAACCGTACCCGTTATCTGACCGTTGTTCTTGAAGATATTTTTCAACCGCATAACGCCAGCGCCGTTCTGCGGTCCTGCGATTGTTTCGGTATCCAGGATGTCCATATCATCGAAAACCAGAATAAATACGAAGTAAACCCGGATGTTGCTCTGGGTTCATCAAAGTGGCTTAACCTCTGTAAATACAACGACAGCAAAGAAAACACTCTCGCCTGTTTGATTAGCCTGAAAGAAAAGGGATACCGCATTGTAGCGACAACTCCACACAAAGACGACTACACGCCGGAAAATCTGCCCCTCAACCAAAAAACCGCTCTCGTATTTGGAACTGAGCTGGCGGGACTGACCCCGGCCGCTCTCGCAATTGCCGACGACTATATCCGGATTCCTATGTCTGGTTTCACTGAAAGTCTCAACATCAGTGTTTCTGCGGCAATATTAATACATACTCTGACTTGTAGGCTAAGGGATTCCAATATCCAATGGCGTCTCAGCGCCAAAGAAATTGAAAAAATCATGGTTGCATGGCTTCTTTCCACAATAACGAAAGATCGCGGCGCTAAAAAATAGAAAAGGCTGTCCAATAATCAGGGCAGCCTTTTCCTTTATCAGAAAAATGACGGTTATTTAACCGGAATATTTTTCAGAGTTTCCACCAGGAAATCCCAGAATTTCTGCACTGTAGCAATGTTCACCTTTTCGTCCGGCGAATGAGGGAAGCGGATAGTCGGACCGAAGGAGATCATATCCCAGTTGGGGTAGGCGCCACCAAGGATACCGCACTCAAGTCCGGCATGAATCGCCCTTATTTCCGGGATATTTCCGAACTTTTTATTATAGATTTCCTGCATTGTTTTCAGGATTGGAGAGTCGGGATTGGGTTTCCAGCCCGGATATGCGCCATCGAATACCGAAGTAGCGCCGGCAAGGTCGAAAACGCTCTGGATTTGTTGTTGGAGGTCATCCTTGGCAGAATCAACAGAACTACGCAGCAGGTTCATCAGTTTGATCTCGCCGTTTTCAGCCTTCACTATTGCAAGGTTGTTTGAGGTTTCAACCAATCCTATCATTTCATTGCTCATGCGAATTACGCCAGTTGGACAAGCGTAAACCGCGTTCATGAATTTTATCAGAATGGCAGGGGCGATGAGCGATTTGGGAAGTTCAGCCACAGTTATTTCGATATTCAACGTTGGCTCAACAGCAGAAAGCTCGTTTTTAATATCAACGGACATTTTCGTCAGACACTCTTTAAACCCCTGAGCCTTTGCAGCGGGAATAGCCACATGGGCAAACGATTCGCGAGGAATGGCATTTCGCAGCGATCCGCCGTCAATAGTTGCAACTTCTAAACCGTGTTTTAAATGGCTGTGGTAGAGAATGCGGTTCATGATCTTGTTTGCATTTCCGCGTCCAAGGTGAATATCAACGCCGCTATGGCCTCCTTTCAAGCCGGTCACATTGATTTTATAACCTTCATAACCGGCGGGAACCGGCGATTCCTCGTATTTGAAAGAAGTATTCCCGTTTACGCCGCCTGCACAGCCAATGTAAAGCTCTCCTTCATCTTCCGAATCCATATTGATCAGGATGTCGCCCTTGAGAACTCCAGGTTTAAGACCGATTGCTCCTGTCATTCCTGTCTCTTCATCAGAGGTAAATAACGCTTCAACAGGACCATGTTTAATCTCTTTTGATTCAAGAACTGCCATGGCGGCAGCGACTCCCATTCCATTGTCGGCTCCGAGAGTGGTTCCATTGGCGCGCACCCAATCGCCATCAACAATAGTTTCGATTGGGTCATTTTCAAAGTCATGAACTTTATCGCTGTTTTTCTGAGGAACCATGTCAAGATGACCTTGGAGGATTACGCCTTTCCGGTTTTCCATACCTGGTGTTGCAGGTTTACGGATAATTACATTACCAACTTCGTCTTCGATGGTTTCCAGCCCAAGGTTTTTGCCGAAATTGTATATGAATTCGCGGATTTTATCTTCGTGTTTTGATGGCCGCGGAATTTGGGTAAGGCTGTGGAAATGCTTCCAGAGCGCGCTGGGACTGAGTTGCAAAATCTCTTTACTCATGATCTTTCTTCTTTGTTGAGGTTAAATATAAAATTATCATTGAACTTTCAAAATTAGCAATTTATTCGGCTTGCTGCCCCGATTTGTTCTGAATTTCGATGAATGTAATGTACCGTTGCTGATAAAGCAGCGACAGGAATTTTGTTACACGATCTTCGGTTTCATCAGTATTTTCAAACTCTGCCGAATAATTCTCTTTCAGCAAAGCGCATATTGCAGCAACATTTTTCACCCCGTCAATTAACAACCAGGTAGCGCTTCCGAATTTGTCAAGTTTGATCGGAATGTATTTTTCCTTCGCAGGAGGCTGAAACATCCGGGATGAAACAGGGCTTTTAAACCGGGGCATGAGCAGGTTAATATTTCCGTCGTCCCGCGTCTCATAATTCAGCGTCCTCACAGGATGCAATACCAGGAAGTTGGCGTCTTTTAGGATTTTTCTTCTTTTAAAAAAATTCATGAAATTGCTTATTTTGCAAACTTATTGGCAACTTGTCCGTGCTGCCGCTAAACACAGCAAAAACAAATCCTCTGGCGAGAACCACAAACGAATGCTTTGTTGTGTTTTAGCGGCATGTTACCCAACGTAATAGGTTTTTTCCCTGTTTTTATTATAGTGAGCGACAATCCAGGTATTATAAATATGAACCTCCTATTTGTGCAGAAATTTGTTAACCCTGTTCTGGGCATTTGCCCGGATATTGAAATAGTAAAAAGGGTAATCAAAGCTATGATAAACTCCCTTCCCGAAACCTTTGGTGTACATATAAAGGGCGTTTGAATCGGCTGAGGAGCAGATCAGTACACCTTTGGCAATATCAACTCTGGCATCAGCATATTGAGGCGCCGGCACAAATTTCATTGTGACCGAATCGGGCATGAGCGAACCCAAACCCTCAGCAGTTGTTGCCTCTGTTTCGGTTCTCGTCCATGTAATCGGATTCATAACAAGACCTATTATATTTGAAACGACCGGATTGTTTGGTGGAATAACACTCGGCGCCTGGGTGTTATACGAGATGATTACACCTGTGTCATCGGGTCCCTGTGCGAATTTCAGATGAGGATTATTGGCAAGGTAGCTTGAAGTTACCGGATAACCGATAACGTAGGCGGCAATCATTCGCTGATATACCTCCGGGTTTTCTTTCAGGTATCCTGAAAGCAAATGGATTAGAACATTTGATCCTTGAGAATGCCCTGCTAAAATAAATGGGCGACCCTGATTGTAGCGCTGAATGTAATAGCTAAAAGCAGCCGTGGCATCCGAAGTTGGGATACCTCCGATTACCTGCTCCCGCTGATCTTCCTGCAATTTCAAAGTATATCCGGCATCGGCCTGACGGTAATAGGGTGCGTAAACATTTGCAAAAGTTTCAAACGCCGTTGCCTGACGTTCAAATTCAGGGAGTGCACCTGCCAACATGGAAGGGTTGTCGATGTTACATATATTTGGATCAGTTGAATTAACCTTCTGCCAACAAGTCGGATAAAGATAAAAAACATCTACTGCCATAATTGGGGCAGGTATAGATAGCCAATGTGCAGCTTGAGAATAATCAGTAACTACGGTAACTGGTTGGGACGCGTCATCTTTTTTGCAACTACAGCAAAAAGTTGAGATAAATACTAAGGTGGTCAAAGAATTAAGCCTGAATTTGTTTTTAGTTCTCACGCATTTTGTTTTTAATGAAAATTCTAATCTTTTTTTCTTGGGATATGCCATTTCAATTATGTTGGGTAACGAAGTAAATAACCAGTCTCATGAATTTAATTTTTCGCAATTTAAAATTTCGCAATTTAAAAAGAAAGCTGCCTCAAAACAGTTGAAACAGCTTTCCTGATGTGGTTAAAACTCTTTACATTCCAGATGACGGAGGGGCGGGATCATTCGGTTTTCCTGCATTTTTCAGTGGAATCTGGATCAAAACATAAGCAATAATGGCAAGGATAACGAAACTGATATAGAATTTCGGTTCCTGGAAGAAACTGAAATAGTTGTAGAGGAAAATGTTGAACACAGCGAAGATGGCGATCAGCAGTCCCATGAGCGCCTCGCCGGCGATCATACCCGACGCAAGTAAAACCCCTGTATTTTCAACCCTGATTTTCTGTGCTTCATTGTATTTACGTTTTTCGGAATACATTTCAACGGCTCCTTTTATCAGACCGCCGATAAAAATGGCGAATGTAGTTTCAATTGGCAGGTACATCCCAACGCTGACGAGCATCGGGCTTCTCACCTGCATCAAAATAAATGCAACTCCCATTAACATTCCGGCAATAATCAGAGGCCATGCCATTTGCCCCTGGACAATACCGCGCGATAAAATCGCCATCAGGCTTGCCTGAGGAGCCGAGAGGTTTTTGCTTCCGAAACCACCCTGATAACCCAGGTTTTTGCCGCTCGCTATATCGCCGTCATTCAGGAAGGCAAGAACCACGAACATTACAGCGCCTGCAAGAATAACGCCTAGAATATCGCCAATCTGCATCCGCCAGGGAGTGCCGCCGAGGATATGACCGGCTTTCAGATCCTGGAGCATTTCACCGGCAACTGCCGCCGACACACAAACGATTGCAGCGACTCCGAGAACGGTAGCGACGCCCGAATCGCCCTGCACGCCGAGCGCAACGAGAATCAAGGCGGTAACTACCAAGGCTGTTAGCGTTAGACCGCTGATGGGATTGTTTGACGAACCCATTATTCCAACGAGATAACCTGAAACAGAAGCAAAGAAAAAAGCCAGGATAATCATCACCGTTGAGGCAACAATGGCGATCAGAAGATTTGTCGCAAATATAAAGTATGTAATTCCAAAAGTCAGAACCGCAACGGCGCAAATGCCAACCAGAATCCAACCGAAGCTGATATCTTTCTCATTTCTTGGCACATTATGTTCAACGCCTGACGCAGCTTTTTTCACATCTTTAACTGACCGCGCAATTCCGGTAGAAAGGCTTTTCCTCATTTTGAAAAGCGTGAACCCGGCGCTAACAAGCATTCCTCCAATGGCGATTGGGCGAACGATAAACCGCCATATCTGGCTAATCTGATAGGAAGGGTCTATCACTTTGGACAAAGCGGCGTCAAGGGTCAGAGTGTGATCTTTGGTCATCAGAAATGCCGCCCAATCCTGAAAATTTATGCTTGGGATGAGAAAATACATAATCATGGGAGCCATCAAGCCCCAGGCGAGAATACCGCCGCTGAAATTCAGGGCGCCGAGTTTCGGTCCGATGATATAGCCAACGCCCATGTATGCGGGGCTAACGCCGGGAGAGCTGAGTAACATACCGCCCTGACCTGTGAACACCGTGCCGCTGATTACCTGTTTGCCAAAGGTGACAAAATGTTCCCATAGATACTGGAATAATTTTAGTTCGCCAAGAATTTTTATCAAAGCGCCAAGCGCCATTGACCAGAAAAGGAATTTTGAGCCGCCCGATCCGCCTTGGCCTGCCTTGTGAATTTCAGCGGCTGCAACTGATTCGGGGAAGGGTAATTCAGCGTCTTCAACCATTACTCTGCGAAGTAAAGCCACAAACATAATACCCAGCACGCCGCCGGCGATGAGAATGAGCGAGGAGGTGATATAGTGTCCGGCAGTAAAAAATTCGGTCCAGATACCGGAAACGAAAAATGCCGGTAATGTAAAAATCGCGCCTGCGGCTACCGATTCGCCAATGGAACCTACAGTACGGGTAAAGTTTTCTTCAAGGATTGTTCCTTTCATTAACCGCAGAATAGCCATTCCGAGAACGGCGGCGGGGTAAGTTGCAGCGATTGTCATACCTGCCTTAAGTCCGAGATAGGCATTGGCGGCGCCAAGAATCACGGCAAAGAAAAGTCCAATGATCAACGCCCGGATTGAAAATTCCTTCATGTTGGTTTCGGAGGAGACAAAAGGAATGAATTTCTTAGGTTCGGCCATAATATTCCAGATTTTAACGGGTTAGAATGTAATTGAAAATGAGCAGGCTAAATAATAAAAAACTGGTGAGATAAACAAGGATTTTTTCACCGGTAAACGGGATTGTTGGTTAACAAGCTGATATTAAGCGTCAATATTTTACTGAAAATCAGAAAGATGAATCAGCTTCTTTGTAGTGAAATAGGGATCGGGGAAAAAATCAGCGAGGTTCCAGGTTTTTGACTTTGCATTTATCAGCGATAATGTATGGTCGGTTTCACCGCCGGTAAGGTAAAAAATTCCGTTTGCAAGGGAATTCGTCCCATGTTTTTTTACATTTTTTTTCACCATTGAACAGAACAGCGGTAAATTGACTACCGCCCGGCCTGTGATGAAGTCGAAGGTTTGGTGAATGGTTTCAAATCTGACATTTCTGGCAGTTACATTTTCCAGCGCTAATTCCGATTTTACAGCTTCAATAACTTTGATTTTCTTGCCAATGGAATCAACCAGCACAAATTGGGTTTGCGGGAACATAATAGCAAGAGGAATTCCGGGAAAGCCTCCGCCTGCGCCGGCGTCCATAATGGCGGTTCCGGGGGCAAATGAGATCGCCTTTGCAATCGCGAGCGAATGTAGCAAATGGTGAATCACAAACTGGTCAATATCTTTTCGGGAAATTACATTGATGCGTTCATTCCATTCACGATAGACAACTTCCATGTGGGAATATTTTGAAAGTTGCTGTTCATTTAACTGCGGGAAGAACTTTTGCGGGATGTTCATCATGAAAATGTCCAGACAGACAACCCTGTCCGGACATCAATGGCATAATAATAATACTGAGATTACTCTTGTTTTGGCTCTTCATGAGGCAGCTCGTCGGCTGCCGGTTTCTTTTTGGCTTTTGGCGCTTTTGATTTATCCTCAGCGGTTGCTGTTACTTCAGCTTTTTTGGAAGATTTTCTGGCGGCGGCTTTTTCAGCAGCTAGTTCCAAATCTTCGGCTTCGGTTTTCTTATCAGGTTCAACCTTCGACGCCACTGCCGGAGTAGTGTTTCTCTTTTTCCGCGCCCGTCTTACTCCTGATGAACCTATGACAATTTTGCCACGTTTCGTTTTTTTATCTCCTTTTCCCATATAACGATGATTTTAAATTTTCATAAAGGGCAAAGGTATAAAATTTTTTATAATAACTCTCTCACCACCGTTGTACCTTGACGGTGTATGAGATAAAAAAGGGAAACTGCATATCTCTTTTGGTCAAGTTGGAAGTTTTCAACCCAGTTCCGAATTTTTATCGCTACCTGAATATTTATGTCTATGTTTGCCCAATCAAAAAGGTACATTTGCGACTTGATTTCAAACTTTTTTTTCAATCTCAAAGCTAACCACATGCAAAGGATTCATTAGATTTTATTATATGAAATGCTTGCATACCTCCGTAAATATTTCCACTTCTAAAACTTTTTTTTATGAGATGTAACAACTGTGGATGGGACAATCCCTCGACGTCAATGCGCTGTGAAAAGTGCAATGCCCCTCAAAAAGGCTCTGTGGTTCAGGAAACCAATCATGGAGCGCCTGACGCTTCATCAGGAAATTTGAATGAAACCATCAAAGGCGCCCGCCCTTCGGGTCCTTATATTGATGCGCCGAATGAATCTGTAAAATCGGGCGCGCCAGCCGGCGCCGCCTTTTCATGCCCGTTTTGCGGTTACCCGAATTCCGCTGGCGCGATAAAGTGCATCAGTTGTAAAAAACCTCTGAAGAACAATGATAGTGAAGATGAAAACAGAGGAAACAGAAAGACGGGCGGCGATCCTCTGAAAACAACGCCTCCCGGAAGGATGGAAACTGAAACGCCCTGGTCAAAAAGAAATTCACAGAAGTTTTCATTGAAACAACTGACAACTGAAAACCAGGTAAAACAAACATTGGATTATAGCGGTGAGAAGGTAATCCTCAACCGGGACAATACAATTCCAAACAATTCCACCATTACAAGCAATCAACAGGCGGTTATTTTCAACAAAGAGGGGAAATGGTTTATTACGGATAAGAGTAATTTACAAACAACATTTATCAGACCTGGCTCACCGGTGGAAATAAAAAAAGGAGACATTATTCTTTTGGGAGATTCACGATTTGAATTTGATGCGTAAATTCATTTTTTATGGAAACAAATTCTCCCGATGGGTCTTCAGGGAAGGATTTCTATGAAATACCTTTTGCATGCAACCCGGAAAAAGGCGATACTATTGACCAATACCGCATAGAAAAACGGCTTGGCGAAGGCGCATTCGGCAGCGTTTTTAAGGTCGCCGACCAGCGTAATGGTCAGATAAAAGCGCTTAAATTGCTCAACCTGTTCAAGATTCCTTACGAAGAGGAACGCAAAGGGATACTACAGCGCTTCAGAATGGAATATGATACCGGAAAAATTGCAAGCGAATATCTTGTCCATTCCTGGGACTTTGGCAAAACCTGCGGCAACCCCTATATTGTAATGGATTTTTGCGCCGGCGGCGATATCAGGGCAGTTATTGGTAAGAACACACCTTACGAAACAGTCAGGCGCTGGGCTCATGAAGTATTGATGGGGCTAAACGACCTTCACAGCAACGGGAAAGTTCATCGCGATCTTAAGCCCGACAATGTCCTTCTTACAACCGATCAGAGAGCCAGACTTACCGACTTTGGCATTTCAGGTCATAAGAGCATGCGCATGACCAGGCGGAATATATTCAACAAGCCTACTGAAATTTTCGGAACTATTGCCTATATGCCGCCCGAACAGCTCAATCCGACAGATATGCACGTGACTGTTCTGCCCACCATTGACATTTTTGCATTTGGCACCATGTTTTATGAGGTTTTCAGCGGACACTTTCCATTTGGTTCGCTCGAAACCGACGCTGACCTGGCAAATTACAACCGCAATGTTAAAGAGGGCAGGATTATTGATATTAAAAAATACAACTGCAGGTTGCCGTCAGAATGGGATACAATATTCAACAAATCGTTGCAGCCCAGTTACAAAAACCGTTTTCAAAGTACCAATGAGATTTTATCATTACTCGGAAAGCCTGTTGAAAACAGAAATATATCATTTAACTTCTACACACATACGCTGAGTTTACTGATTATGCAGGGCGAAGAATATGGAAGACCTTACCACCTGAGCGACTTATGCAATGACGAAGAAGGTGTGATTAAGATTGGACGCGCCGACCCTGACGCCCGGAATATTGTCGAAATTAAAGAGGAGACTACCACCTATATATCGCGGCAACATTCAACTATTGAAAAAACATCGGGCAATTCACCCGGCTATTATATTCTTGATGGGCAGTGGAACAACGCTATGCGCCAATGGAAACCATCGCTTAACGGCACTTTCATAAATGCTGAAAAATTAAATACGGGAGAACGAAGAATGCTTTGTCCCGATGATATTATCACCATCGGCGATGTTACCTTGAAAGTTGTTAAAAACGATTCCCGCCGTCGGAACAATTTAAACGCTGACTATTAGCGCTAAAAAGAGATAACCAAAATTCATCATTCATAAAAAGATAATTATGGCAACGAGAGAAACTGAGCATAAGGAGAACAACCAATTCTCAAAATCAATAGGCGCCGGCGTAAAGTCCATTTTTGGCGGCGGTGGCAGAACCTATTTTATTCTGGAACACAAGGTAACATCCGACCGTTACAGGGCAGGACAAATACAGGAAATAATCATTGACTATATTGAACTGGGGCGCGACCCAAAATGCCAGGTTCAGTTTGGCGATATGTTTCCGACGGTAAGCCGGCGTCATGCAGCCATTGCACGCGAAGGCAATAACTGGGTTCTAAAGCAGTTGTCGGCTTCAAATCCAACGCTAATCAACGGTCGCCCGATTAAAAACCAATGGTTTCTACAGAATGGCGATGAAATTCAACTTTCGATGGAAGGACCAAAAATCGGATTTCTTGTTCCAGCCAATCCTGGCGTTAAATCTATCGGACTTTCGCGCAGGCTCAGCCTTTTCAGGCAGCAGGCGCTTAAACCATATAAAAAGGCTATCATGGCGCTATCTGCTGTTTTTCTTCTGGGGATGTTGATTGCCGGATATTTCCTGTATCAGGGTCAAACCCAGATTAAAGATCTGGTGGCAAAAAACAAGGAATTGTTTGAAACTGCCAAAAATTTCAAAGGAGATGTTGACTCACTTCAGCGCCAGGTTAAAAAAAGCGATGATGCGCGCCGCCGGCTCGAATCGCAAATGGCGCAACTCGCCAAGAGCGCCAGCAGCGGTCCTGCAGGCGGAACAACCGGGAATTCTGTTCCTTCATCAATGAACATGAACAGCCTTTTTCCAGATGTATATTTCATGTTTGTTGACAAATTGGTGGCTGAATATAACGGCAAAAAGAAAGAGATAGATTACAAATGGAGTGGCACCGGATTCCTGCTGAACGATGGTAGATTTATAACAGCCCGCCATGTGGTTGAACCTTGGTTCTTCATCAATTCTGAAGATGAAACCGGACTTTTGCTCAATAGCGTAGCTTCAAACGGAGGCAGCGTAACAGCTTTCATTACCGCTTATTCTCCCAATGGCTCTACAATTTCATTCACCACTTCAAATTTTAAATGCAACCGGTTTGCAGATGAAATAAAGACAGAAACAGATGAAGACGGCTCGCCTGTTTTGTTTAGGGTAGCTCATTTGAGCGCCGACGACTGGGCTTTTACCAATGCAGGCAAACAGGGAGGCATCTCAGCATATTCCGATATTTCTGCCATTCTTAAGCAACAACAGAAACTGCATATTCTTGGATATCCCCTCGGGCTGGGCGCAAGCTCGCCTACCAATATTTCTCCGATATATGGCAGTTGCATCGTTTCTTCAACACAATTACAAAACGGATATATTCTGGTTACCGACAGGAATTTTGAACATGGCAATTCCGGCGGACCTGTATTCGTATTCAATGAAGCCGAAGCAAAATACTATGCCATTGGTATTGTTTCAGCGGGCGCAGGCGAGAATACAGGTATGATAGTTCCTCTCTCAGCTATTCAGCAATAAAAATTGGAAAACATGAAACTTAAATCTTTTATTTTATTTTTTATCCTGATAAGCAGCCTTACGATAAAGGCGCAACAGGATTTCAGGTTCCTAAGCGGCAACCAGGAGATTGTTCAGAATTGTCTCGACAGTGTCGTTTATATTATCAGGCAGGATTATGTGCTGCAATCGGGCAACAACCCTGCCCTCGTTTTTGGCAGGGGCGAAAACAAATACTTTGGCAGAATTTACGCCGTAGCTGTACTTGCCGATGGAAAGCTTTGGTGCGACAATAAATTACTTACCCCCTGGGCAGGCGACCCAAATTACCAGGAATATCTAACCATTGACACTCTTAAACCAACACTCTCCGATGCATCCGCAAGGGCGGTTTACAGCAATAAATTCATCCAGGTTAAACCTGATACTCTGATGAAAATGCCGGCGAATGATTCTTTGATGAAAATATCAGGAATTTATGCTTATAGCTTAAATACTACGGCAAAGGGGTTGAAAATCCAGTATCTGGCAAAATCAGATGCGGGCTGGCTCGCGCTGGGCAATAACGATAGCGATCTCAACCTTAATGATAGCTCCCGGATAAAGCTCTCCATTTATAAAGATAAACCTGAATATGCTGATAAAGAATTGCCCGGTAAAATCAAAAGCCCGAGTAATCCGACCAGGGTAGCGGGAGGATTCTATATTCTGCCGTTATACAGCGCAGGCAAAGTTGAATGGCAACTTAGCGGAGTTGTTGTTAAAAAACTTCTTAACTATCGCGTTGCCTCCATCCCCGAAAAACCTGCAATAAATACACCTGAACCCAAAATGCCGCTTACGCCTATTAATCAAAAACCTCCTGAAGACCAGAATAGTAAAAATACCAAAAAGAAAAAGTCAGGAAAAAAATAAAATTCTTCGCCGCAAGGGATGGGGGGAAGAAAATACACCTCACCCCCCGCCGCCACCCCTCCTAAAGGAGAGGGGGAGGCAATTAATAATTTATCAAAGTGTATCCTTAAAAAATTCCATATATGGCAACAAAAACCGATTTACAGATAATTGCGCTCACCGACAGAGGAATGGAGCGCGACCACAACGAAGATTATCATAGCTACATCCCCGACCTGGAAAGCGGCGAATGGGTTTTTTTCGATTCAAGGGAAGTCAAAGGGCTTTCTGAAAAAGGATCGCTGCTGATTGTAGCCGATGGCATGGGCGGAACAAATGCCGGAGAAGTCGCGTCCAAAATTGCAGTTGAATCCGTTAAAACCTTTATTCAGCAGCAAATTGCACAGGCAATGCCCGATAAGGAAGCCGCAGTAAAATCCATTCTTATCGAATCGGTTAAAGCCGCGCAAAAAGACCTTATTGATCACGAGAAACAGTTTCCCGAAACCGAAGGCATGGGAACTACGCTTGTGGTTGCATGGGTTATCAAAAACAAAGCGTTCATTACCTGGGTTGGCGACAGCCGGCTTTATCTGCACAATAAGTCGGGGCTGATACAGCTTTCTCATGACCATTCTTATGTTCAGGAACTGGTTGACGCCGGCAAAATAACTGCTGAGCAGGCTTTCTATCATCCGCAAAGCAACATCATAACACAGAGTCTTGGCGAAGCCAAAAGACCGCCAAATCCCGGCTATACAACGTATAACATTCAGAGTGACGACGCAATACTTATTTGTTCCGATGGACTGAATGGAATGGTAACCGACAGTAATATCGAGTTGGTTATGAGCGGCAACCCCACCGCTGCCGACGCTGCCAGAGCGCTTATTGACGAAGCCAACAAAGCCGGAGGCAACGATAACATCACAGTACTGCTTGCCCATGTTACCAATGTTGACAGCCCACTTCCTCCGGAACCGAGACCGGCGGCAACACATGGCAAACAGGCAGCCGCCTCAAATGATGCAGTGAACGCCCCAGTTCCCCGGCAAAAAAAAAACGCCATGCGCGGTAAAATCCTGCTTCTCGCAGTCATTGTCATTTTGCTTGGACTTATTGCCTGGCAAAACCGGCCAACGATTATTGGTCTTTTCAAGGGCGACAAGGCAAATTCAACCAAAAAGGGAGATTCGGTCATTCAAAAAGTCAAACCCATTCCGAAGGAAAACAATGCAAAACCCAATAATTCCGACGCCCGTGAGAAAACACCGGAAGCTGATGAGAAAGATGCGAAAGCTGAGAAAAAACAGGCAAATACCGGCAATTCATTAAGCAAACCATCGGTGGTAAAAGCGAAAGCCGAAAATACGACTGAGAAATATAAGCCAACACTTGACGCCCTTATTAAAGTAAAAAATGGTTATAAACCGCCAAAGGAGGACAACTTCTCAAAGGCATTTAAAAATGAACTCGGTAAATGCATAAATAAAGCTAAAGCTGCCACACTTACCAGCGATGATATCAAAACGCTGTATAAAGCAAAAAACGCGCTTCAAGGTTATGACGGAACGGGTATTTCTGACCTGAACGAAGCGGTGAAGGAGCTTTTCAGGTTTTTGCCGGATATTAATCCAAAGTAAGGTTCAAAGTTCAAAGTTCAAGGTTCAAGGTTCAAGGTTCAAGGTTGAGCCTCCCCCTTCCCTTTTTGGGGAATGGGGTCGGGGGGAAGGGGCGCTGATTAATTGATATATTTAGATAATAACCTCATTATGCTAAGATTAGAAACCAATACCATTCTCAATAACCGATACCGCCTTGAGCGTCGCATCGGATCGGGCGGTTTTTCGGTTGTATGGAAAGCCGATGATGAAAAAGCCGGCGGTATGCCCGTGGCTATCAAAATATTCATGCCCGACAAAGGACTGGATGATTCGCTCATCAGCATGTTCCGCGATGAGTTTGAGCTTACCAGCCTCTTCGACGACAACCGTCTCGTTAAAATGACCGATTATTTTGTTGCCGATGAATCGCCCTGCCTTGTGATGCCATATATGCCGGGCGGCTCGCTTTACCAAAAGTTGCAGCAGGAGAATGAACTTCCCGAACGGGAAATTGCACGGATACTCTACCAGGTGTGCGGAGCTCTCAACTACCTGCATACACAGGAGAAGCCGGCGCTTCACCTCGACATTAAGCCGGAAAATATTCTTATTGATTACAGCGGCAACTACCTGCTTGCCGACTTTGGCATCTCGCTGAAAATGCGAAGCTCGCTGATACGCGCCTCTAACACAAAGGGCGGCACTTTTGCGTACAGTCCGCCGGAGATGAGCGAATCGCGCAAGCTCAGCCCCGCGTCCGATATCTTTTCTCTTGGGGTGATGTTGTTTGAGTTGTGTACAGGCGCTCTGCCGTGGAGCGGAATGGGAGGCAATGCCGCGGTGATTGGCATGCCGATGCCCGATCTGTCAGAAACCTACTCCCGCCGGCTTCAGGAGATCATGCACTCCTGTATGGAACGGTACCCGCAAAACCGTCCCACTGCTCGTCAATTGGAAGAGGTTGCACGTAAATTCCTTGACCGCGGATTTTGGGATACCATTGCAAAACATGGAACCGGCGACGAGCCGCCACCAGCTCCATCCAGCGCCGAAAACCTTCAAAAAGCAATTGCCGCCGGCGAAATTGCGGACTTTGTAAAACGCCACAAAAGCCAGCCCACTGCCCAACATCGAGACCAACTCTTTTACGACCTCAACAAACGCTATGGGAACATTAGCCGCGATCGCTTCGACGCCGCTTTGGAGGAAGCGATAAAGATAAAGGGACGAGAAACGCAACCTATACCACAAAGCCAACTTCAACCGGAATCTCAGAGTAAACCTGAAATTCCTGCTGCCAAAAAGAATAACCCCACGCCTTGGATCATTGTTGCGATGGTGGTTGTTATTGGTGTTTTGGCTGCCATTCTTTGGCCAAGAAATCCAAGTGCATACGAAATGGAGATAAAACGCCTTGCAGACAGTATCCGGGTAGCTGACAGCACAGCCGCTTCACAAGCTAAAATTATGGTGTTTGTTCAAGGCGGCACTTTCAACATGGGCACAAGTGACGGTGAATATGCCGAAAGGCCGGTGCATTCGGTAACCATTGGTGACTTCTACATTGGGAAATATGAAGTCACACAGATTCAATGGCGTGCTGTTATGGGCTATAATCCCAGTAACTATTCCGGATGCGATGATTGCCCGGTTGAGAACGTATCATGGAACGATGTTCAGGAGTTCATACAAAAGCTGAACCAAAAAACCGGAAAGAGTTACCGTTTGCCAACAGAGGCTGAATGGGAATACGCCGCTAAAGGAGGAGATAAAAGCAATGGATATACCTATTCCGGAAGCAACAGTGTTGGAGATGTGGCATGGTATAGTGAAAATTCTGGTTCAAAAACACACCCGGTGGGGCAGAAGCAACCGAATGAACTTGGGCTTTATGACATGAGCGGGAATGTTTGGGAGTGGTGCAGCGACTGGTATGATGATTATCAGGGCAGTCCGACTTCCAATCCGAAAGGCCCATCATCTGGTTACAGGCACGTGGGGCGCGGCGGGTCGGGGATCCTCTTTTCCTCTTTCTGCCGGCCGGAATACCGCATCAACAACGCCCCCGACAACCGCGACATCTCTCTCGGCTTCCGCCTCGCCTTCGTCCCGTAGTTCAATGGAAGTTGTCGAGGCTATTCCTTTGAGCAAAGAAGAGATGAGTTTTGCATAAAGAGGGAGTGAGGGACGAACGGCCGATGAAGAAAAACGAATATTGACAATTTCGCATAAAAAGATTGAAAGGATTAAGAAATAACCATGAGGACGATACGAAAGATATTATTACCGCGGAGGCGCAGAGGCGCAGAGATGGATGTTGTTGAATCTGTTTACCCTACTCCTACTTTATAACTCCTCACCCCTTCCCCCCGGCCCCCTTCCCCACGAAGGGAAGGGGGAGGCGGTTCTAAACAACTTATAGTATGTCAATCAACGGTTTAACCTACATAGAACACCACTCCCCTCCCTTTTTGGGGAGGGGTTGGGGGTGGGGTGAGAAACCAATGAAGAATTTCACAACTATCTTTCTTAATGTCCTCCCTTTTAACTGGGAGTATTCTCTGCGCCTCCGCGCCTCTGCGGTTCAACATCATTTTCAGTTTTTCGGAGTTGATTCAACCATAAAATAAAAAACATGCCCCCCCTTCAACCCAACCACAAATTCGCCAACAGATACCTCCTGAAAAAGCTGTTGGGCGTTGGCGGCTACAGCCAGGTTTGGCTGGCCGAAGACACCAAATCGGGCAACCTTGAAGTGGCCGTGAAAATCTTTGCCCCCGGCCAGGGAATGGACGACAAAGGGCTGGAGCTTTTCAGCAAGGAGTACGCGCTGGTTTTCAACCTGAACCACCCGGGATTGTTAAAACCCACCCATTTCGATGATTTTGAAGGCTCGCCATACCTCGTCATGCAATATTGCCACCAGGGTTCGGTCTTTGGAAAAATTGGCGAAATGAGCGAA
>JAPLDO010000181.1 GCA_026391715.1 Bacteroidota bacterium | reverse complement strand
TCGCCGGTAAAAGACGCCGATGTTTTTTCAGGATCGGCAAAGTAGCCATTTGTAATATTTTGTCCTTTGACAAGGATATTACCTACCTGACGCTCGGCTATCGGCTGGTATGAATCATCAGCGACAAAAACCTCGCAATGTTCAAGAGGAGTTCCTAAATTTATCAGTTCAACGCTTTGTTCATCATCCGAAAATATCTCAACGGCAATTCCATCGCGCAACAGTTTTTCCCGCTCGAAAGTTCTGATTTCAGTGGCAATTGAACTATCGGGAAAAGTTACCGCCAATGTCGCTTCAGCAAGTCCGTAAGCCGGAAACATTGCCAGTTGGTTGAGTCCGTAAGGTTTTAGTCCATCAATGAAAGTAAGCATGGTTGTGACTGAAATTGGCTCGGCTCCATTGAAGATGATTCTAAGCGGGGACAAATCCCAGTTATGCGCCGATTTCCTTGTGAGATGACGGTTTACCAGCGCCTGTCCGAAATTGGGACAAGCCGTAATGGTACATCGTTTCCGGCTCATGGTTTCAAGCCATAATGATGGGTTCTTAATAAAATCAACGGGGTTGATAAAGTATTGAGTCACTCCTGCAAAAACAGGCGTAATATGAAATCCGATGAGTCCCATATCATGATAAAGCGGCATCCAGTTTACTGAAATATCGTGAGATTCCAGATGAATTCCCCTGATGATATCTGTCGTATTTACGATGATATTTTTATGAGTCAGCATCACTCCTTTCGGATCGCCGGTGCTTCCCGATGAAAACTGAATAAGCGCAAGGTCATTTTGATTGCTTTGTACACTCCCTGCTGCATTTGCCTCGCCATGAAGATCTGATATGTCAATTAATTTGTGGAGAGGGATATTGTCCGATTGCCAGGCGCGGGCATGTTCATGAGAAAATATGACCCAGGGATTATTCAGAATTGAAGCGACTTTGGCGGCTTTTTCGGCTGCGGGATTGTATTCGCTGAAAGATACCGGAGGTTGAAGCAGGGCAGGAATTATTCCCCCATAAAAACAAGCCCAAAGCAGCGGAATGATCTCCTCGCTTTTTTCGACGGAGAGAATCGCTTTGCAACCTTTTACCAACCCTTTTTCCTGAAGACCTGCCAGCAGGGATAAGGCTTTCTGCCTAAGTTCAGGAAAAGTTAATAACTTTGAGGAGCGATCGGAGTAAACAAATCCGACTCCATGATCGGGATAATTTTGTGAAGCGCTGTCGAGGATATCTGGTAAAATCCCGGGAAACTGATCAATCATTGGCTCTGCTTGGATATTTCAATTCCGAGATCATAATAATATTCAGCTTTTTTAATATCTCTTTTTATCAGATAGAGAGAATTAAGCTGAACGCACAATTCAAAACTGGGACGAATGGCAACTGCTTTTTCCCAATATTCTACCGCTGTCACAGTATCTTTTCGCAACATGTGGAAATTGCCGATGTTTACGTAAGGCATCTCAAGGTCGGGATATGTCTTCATAATATCCTCGTTCATTTTCACGGCTCTGTCAAACTCCCCCATGTCATTATAAACATTGGCAAGCGCAAAAACCGCTTTTAACTGGTTGGGGTTGACCTTAAGAATATGCTCATAACATTCAATCGCTTTCGTGTATTCTTTCTTTTCGCGATAAGCCATTCCGAGGTTTACCCACGCCGGTTGAAGAGTTGAATCCAATTTTATTGCTTTGTGAAGAAACCAGACGGCTGAGTCATAGTTTTTTCCGATAAAAAGATAAACAGTTCCAAGATCGTTGGTTGTTTTATAATTATCGGGATAAAGAGTAATGGCGCGTCGGAAATGTGAAACAATTACCTGGTATTTATATTGGTTGACCGCGCCTGTTCTAAGAAAATTCTCATCCTGGTACACGGTATTCATCAGAAATCCGGCATAGTCAATATTGGCTTTCGCAGAGTTTTCAAGGTGTTTTATATCCGATCGGTACAAATCAAAAAGGTTACGCCATGACCGGTTTCGCGTCACAGATAAAACTGAAAAAGGCACCAGGATCAGGAAAATCATAGTTAGTATTTTCAGTCGTATATCCATTTCAATGGTGAGATGTTTAGGATCGGTTTTAAAAAGTTTGAATATCATGATGATCAATATCATACAAAAACCGAGCGAAGCCGTGAAAACAAAGCGTTCGCCAACCATTCCAACAACAGGAAATAGCGCGTTTGAATACATGGCAATTGAGATAAGATACCATAGAATGGCAAAGGATATGATGCTTTTACTTCTCAGGTTACGGATGGCAAAAATGAGTAACCCGCCATGTATCAGCAATGACAACAGCGCCCAGATATTTGCAAGGTTCGTCACCGGAATCATATTGTAGCCATAGTAATATAAGAGCGGGTATGGATAAATAAGAATTTTGATATAAAAAAGCAATGAAACGAGACCCGTTCCCAAGCGCAACCACAAATTCGTTTCACCAAAAAGAGGGTTTTCAATAAAAAGATTTGTTCTTTGAGGGTCGGGTAAATAAAGTTTGGGACCGAACTGAGCGAAAATTGCCACGATTGCCAGAAGAAATACGATGGGAATGATAGTTTTTGCAGGCAATTCAGTAAAAAAATATAGAACAAGTGGAAAAAGTGCGAGAAATGGAAGTATAGATGATTTGCTGAGATAGCCAACGATAAAAACCAACATTGCCAGAAAGAGATGAAAAACTTTTCGCTTACCGGCATAAGCCAGAATCAACCTTAAACTACCTATTCCGCATAAAAATGCAAGTAGTTCATCCCGGTTTTTCAAACTTGCAACAACCTCGGTATGCACCGGATGAGCCATAAAAACCAGGGTGATCAGAAACGGGAACAGGATATTATAATTGGCGAGTATTCGTCGAAGAATAGAGAAAAGAAGAATTGACAGAGCCCAGTATATAAAAACATTAATGGCGTGGCTCCTGCCTGGTTTTTCACCCCAGAGCTGGTATTCGATAGCGAAGGTTGCCTTAACAACCGGACGGTAATCGGATGTTGTTGATCCAAGGTTCCCCTGCTGGTTGATATAACGGGATTTGAAAATTTCAGGCAGCGCTTTGAAACCCTGTTTAATTAGTTCGTTATTCGTAACGTGGGTATCGTCAACAGCATATTTATTGAGTATTGTGTTACCGTACAAAAGAAACGCAAACAGGAAAAAAAACAGATTCAGATACAGGTTGGCTTTGCGCGACGAAGGAGGTTTTGCAGTCGCCTTTTCGGCCAAAACAATTTTCTTTTTACCACTAAAATGAGGAGGTTCCTTCAATTTTCCCGGAACAATATTTCTTTTCATCCGCCTTTAAAAATTTGTGCAAAGGTAGAAATTTCCCTTACAAGCCGAACGAAATCCTCAACCCCGAGTTGTTCGGCGCGAAGGTCGAAAACCGGCGACGCCGTGAGGGGGTGCGACCCCGTGATGGTGCGGAGAGCGTTACGCAGGGTTTTGCGCCGCTGATTGAAGGCTGTTTTAACCACCCGGATGAATAATGTTTCCTCGCAATCAAGTTTTTCGGTTTTATTTCGCCGGAGGCGGATTACCGCAGATTTAACTTTTGGCGGAGGATAAAACACCGTTTCACTTACTGTAAAGAGATATTCAATGTCATAAAACGCCTGAAGCAAAACGCTGATTATGCCGTACTTTTTATTTCCCGGCGGCGAGGCAATGCGCTCTGCAACCTCTTTCTGGAACATCCCAATCACCTCCGGAATCCGATCGCGGTTTTCGAGGGCTTTGAATAAAATCTGAGAAGATATGTTGTATGGAAAATTCCCGATGATTGTGAATTTTGGCAGCGATGGCATGGTTTCGCCTGTAATATTGGAAATTGCTGACGTTTCAGGAAAATTACCGAGATCATATTTAAGAAAATCGGCTATGATTATTCGGTTTGAGATAGATGGAAAAGTTGCCTTCAGATAATCAGCCGATTCACGGTCAACCTCCATAAACCAGGGATCCAGTGAAGGGTTTGCAAGGATATATTTGGTGAGCGACCCCATGCCGGGTCCGATTTCGAGAACCAGAGGATATTCTGGATTCAGATACCCGACAATTTTCTGCGCAATATTTTCATCGCGTAAAAAGTGCTGACCAAGGCGCTTTTTGGGATGGATCATGACGGGTGGGTATCTCCCCGCAACAACCGGAATTGTTTTCGCGCCTCGGGAACAAATATACTTGCGGGATATTTATCGAGAAGTTCCTCATAAAGGGTCATTGCCATTTTCTTATTACCGAGTTGTTTCTCGTTCAGAATAGCGCGCTGCATTAAGGCTTCGTCTGCAAGAATTTCACCGGGGAATTGAATTTCCATTTGCTTATACAAACTGTCGGCTTCGATGTATTTTCCCTGCTTCCGTTTGATTTCAGCTTTTTTATAAAGAACATGCTGAAGAATGGGATGATAACCAAAGAGCGCCGGAATTGAATCGAGAGTGACAAGCGCTTTTTCCTCTTCATTGCGATAGTCGAGCAAATCGGCTCGTGCGTAAATGCCAAGCGCCACCGTATTACTGTCGGGGTCGAAGTTTTCTCCAATCAGCAGCGACAAGGCGATGGCGTCGTTTGAAATAAATTTCGACGTTGCAGCTTTTAAAACATCCACCTGAGCTTTTGCCCACCCGAATTCGCCTATATAAAATGAAAGTTTGGCATTTTTGAATTTAGCCTCCTGTCCCAGCGCGTCAAATTTAAAATCCTGATATGCCTGCTGGTACAACAGAGTCGCTTCCCATACATCGTCGGTAAACAGAAGAATATCGGCAAGTTCAATTTTGCATTTTGCCCGATCGGCTGCAACAACTCCCGGAAGATCAATTACTTTATTCAAAATTTCAACCGCTTCATCCTGTTTTCCGAGATAAAAACCCTTTATATGAGCAAGATTTCTGATGAGTACAATATTTTCCGGATCGTCGGGTGAAAAAGCAATTTCATCATTGAACTCCTTTTCGAGAATTTCCAATTGTTTCCGGTCGGGCGAAGGTTCGGCAATGATTTTCAGATACCGGGTATTGGCGAGTTCCCGCCGGCTGATTTTGTAATTCGGAAAAGCCGCTCCTTTTGAAACAAGGTATTGATAACATTCAATGGCGACGTCATATTTTTCGTTGGAAACCGCGAGAGACGCCAGTTGAACCAATCTGTCCCCGTTTTCCCTCATCCTGCGGTCAATCGCCTTTGCCTGCAACAGCGCCAGATCGAAATCTTTCTGCTGTATCGAATACCACCACAGTAACTCCGAATAATAAGATTTATCGGGTTCACGCTGCACCCGGCTAAGCAGAGCCTTCCTGAAACTCTCATTTTTTTCGTTATTTACATCATAAGAAAGATTTGCCTGGATTCGTTCCTGGACGATATTCAAATATGATTCATTCACCTCGAGCAGGTTAAGGTATTCGTTCATTGCATTTTTAAAATCGCCCATCCGCTCATAAACCGACGCCAGTTCAAAACCAAAGGGATAACTATTATTCATCAGTTGACGCCCAAGTTGGTAAGTTTTTATTGCATATTCATTTTCGCTCCGAATGGCAAATGCATTAGCCAACTCGGTAATCTGTTGCTGGTTTGCAGTAAGTTTCTTCAATGCCTCCTCGTAAATTTTCTTTGCCTTCTCCTCATTCCCCGACCTATAAGCAACGTAACCCTGATCAACGGCATACCTGAGTGAACCGGGCTCGTTTTTTTGCGATCTGCGGATCAGCTTTTCCGCTTTGCCATAATCCTTCATTTCCACCAGACTGTAAAACAGGTATTGATAGATGTATTGCGAAGGTTTCGCATCATACAACCGCTGATAAATTTCAGCAGCTTTATCGAATTCCTGGTTTTGATAGAGTTGTAACGCAAGTTGCTCATCTGTTTGCGGTGGCGGCGCATCCTGTTGAAACGGCAGCAATGGAGGAGCCGGGGGCTTCTGGTCCTGAGAGAAGAGGAGAAATGGGAGAAGAACTAGTAGGAGGATTGCTACGAGGGATGAGGGACGAGGGACGAGGGACGAGGGACGAGGGACGAAGGACGAGAGACGAGGGACGAGGGACGTTTTGAAGTTTGAATTTTGAACTTTTTTTCTCATTGGTAAAAATCTAATTATTCAGTTGGCTGAAGCAGTCTGAAAGCCAGCCATGCCATTAGTCCCATTCCGGTTTTCAGACAGTTTTCATCAACATCAAAAGTTGAAGTATGAAGATTTGAAGCGATTCCCTTTGCCTCGTTGGCTATTCCTAACCTGTAGAGGCAGGAAGGAACCTTTTGGGCAAAATATGCAAAATCTTCGGCAGTCATTCGCTTTGGTAATACAGTAACGTTTTCCTTTCCTAAATATTCTATTGCCAGTTGATGAAGATTTGAAGTTAACTCATGGTCGTTATTCAAAAAGGGATAACCGTGCGAAATCCTCACTTCGCACAAGGCATTCATGGATTCAGCAATGCCGGTTGCAATTTTGGCAATTCTTTGATGAGCCTCTTTTCGCCATGACTCATCATAAGTGCGAACTGTTCCTTCCATTTTCACCTCATCGGGAATTACATTGGTACGCCCCTCCCCTATTATTTTACCTATCGAAACTACTGTAGGAATAACCGGATCGGCGTTACGGCTTACGATTTGCTGAAGGGCAATAACGATATGTGACGCAATCAGGATTGGATCAATAACCTGAGCCGGTGTAGCGGCGTGACCGCCCTTTCCTTTTACGGTAATAAAAAACTCATCGGTTGAAGCCATGTAGGCTCCCGATTTAAACCCGGCTTTACCACAGTCCAGCGTATTGATTACATGCTGCGCTATTACAGCTTCAGGCGCCGGGTCGTCAAGAACGCCTTCGCCAATCATCCGGATGGCTCCTCCCGGGTAAGTCTCTTCAGAAGGCTGGAAAATCAGCTTTACGGTTCCTTCAAACTGATCCTTCAAAGTATTCAGAATTTTAGCGGCGCCCAGCAGGCAGGCAATATGAACATCGTGTCCGCAGGCATGCATTTTGCCTGGAAACACTGACTTGTATTCGACCTGGTTCATTTCCACAATCGGCAAAGCGTCCATATCTGCGCGAAGGGCAATGCACTTTTTATCAGCATTTCGCCCCCTGATCAATCCCACAACACCGGTTTCCGCCACTCCTGCTTTGAACGGAATTCCATACTCTACGAGCTTTTGACATATATACTCAGCGGTTTTAAATTCCTCGCACGACAACTCCGGATGTTGATGAAAATGATGGCGCACAGCGACAATTTCAAAAAAATATTCTGAAGCGAGAACTTCTATCTGTTGTTTAAGTTGATCCATCGGGAAGGTAAGATGAAATACGGGTCAAAGGTAGGAAATGTTTGAAGAAGGGTATAAAGGTAATTTTACACAAAAATTCGTGAATTTAGTCTATTTGCAGTATATTTGTATGTTACATAAATTCAAATTATTAAAATCCAAAACCCATGAAACGCCTTTTATTGTCGGGCTTGTTGATCTTCGTAGCAGGATTGACCGCCATTTGCCAGAACCCAAGAAATGTTCTTGTTTACAACCTTACCGACACCGATTGCGGTCCATGCTCCTGCATGGATTCAATAATCCGAGGTAGTCTTCATCCGGCTTATCCTAAAACCATTGTTGTTGCGCTTCACAGTCCCATGATGAACTCAGGTTTCAAAGACTACCAGGGGAATGAAGTTTTTACGTTTTTCAACTCGCAGTACGAGCCAAGCGGATTTATTGACGGACTTGGCTATGACGTTCCTTTTGCAACTCTGACGAGCGCTGTTGGACAACGATACACAGATAGTCCGGAAGCGCCGGTGAAAATCAATATTAATTCAAAAACGTGGGATCCGGTTAAAAGAAATGTCAACCTGTCGTTAGCAATAACCAATCTGGGAGCTGAAATTCCAGGCGCGTGCTGGTTCAATATCTTTGTTACCGAGGATAACCTTATCCACACTCATCGGGTAATGACCGGCTGCGCAACACCCGACCAGCCTGTTCCTCCATTCAAGGATATGTTCATCAACGATCATGTGATACGCAAACTGGAATATTTTGCCAAGGGCGATTCATTAATCGGTCCAACATGGCCGGCACAGCAAACTATTACCCGTTCATTCAACGTACATATTGATACCGGTTGGGTTGAAGGAAACTGTAGTCTGGTTTTCGCGGTTTACAAACAGAACGATTCATTATACAAGGCAGCCATTCAGCAGGCAATAAAACAATCGGTAACAGGCGGCGTTGGCGTGGAAGAAAAGATGATTTCTGAAAACGGGATCAAGCTGGTATATCCAAATCCTTCAACTGATTGGGTAAACATCCATCTCGCAGTTTCCAGGGCGGGGAATTGCAGCCTGCGAATA
>JAPLDO010000079.1 GCA_026391715.1 Bacteroidota bacterium | reverse complement strand
GCATAAGGAGGATTAATATACACCACTAACTTTTTCCGTTTTTCGGGATTGTTAATTATATCTTGTAATGGCTTGGGTAGCTTCGTAAATTCATCATTAAGAAAATCAAACTGAAAAACATGGTCATCTAAAAGGTTAGCACCATTTTTTATCCGGTCATTCATTACTTCCACATCTTGTTTGTCGAGTGTAGAAGCCCAAATATTGTACTTGTTTGTAAGACCTGCCAATAAGTTTCCCGTACCTGCCGCACAATCCCAAATGTAATATTCGTCCTGCCAATCTTCGCCCAATACATCGGTCAGGTATTTTTGTGAAAGCTCTACCCAAATCTGAGGCGTGAAAAAACTTCCTTTTCTCTCGCGTATATCTTGCGGTACAAGTAAATCTCTTCGTTCGACAATATAATCCCAATATTCTTCTTTTGGCGGACGTTCGTACCTGTTCCAAAATTGAGTGTGTGCTTTTTGTTTGTCGGTAAAAAAAGCGTTTTTTAATTGAAACATACCCAGTTCATCTAAAACCCGCTCCAATTCGTAATGGTCTTTTTTTAGATATACAGATAATTTCTCTTTCAAACTTTCATTTTCGTGCGATAACAAATCGGCTAAATAAAAGTCGCCATCAATCAAACTTTCAGATTTTTTTATCAAATCCCATCTTAAAGCAATAGTCGGTTTTACTGTTTGTAGCCATTTGTTGTAAATGACCATAAAATTGTTTTTGTCAATTTGGGTTTTGGTCAAACCAAATTTTCCAATTACAAAATTGCTTTTGATGAATTTTTTAAGCTCTTTGTCATCCTTTTCAAAATTGAATAAAAGCGCTTTTTGGTCAATGGAAGTCTTTACTATTTCATGCACTAATTTAAACTCCTTTGTTTCATAATCTGAAGGAGTTACATTCCAGTTAAAATCATTTTGATAAAAAATATCGTGAATTTCATTATAATGGATAAAGGCGATTTTTTCACCATCAAAAGCGCCAAGGGTTGGCGGAGGCAGGAATTTGTCGAAAGTCCGGGCTTTCCCAATTGTAAGTATAAGTTGGACAATTGATTTATAAATATCCGAAGAACCTTTTTTTGCTTCAGCCCAAAGTAGTGATTCTTGTTCAAATAATTCTTTTTGGCTTTGGTGCATAGCAACGCAAAAGTCAACATTGCCAACAATTTTGGTGCAATCGTAAATCCAAAAATAGTCTTGTGCTACTTTGTTTTTTAGTTCTTCTTCTCTAATATCGGAATATTTCATTATTCTTCTGTTTCCTTTGCGCTGTGCTTTTCTGTTATAATTGCCACCAACGATTTGATAACATTATCTTTAGTCAACACAAATTCAAGGTTTAAATCACAAATGTACCGAAAAAGTTAAAACGACAAAAAAAGCAAAGCATTTCAATTTCAGGTTTTATTGTTATCGTGGCAATCAAAGTTATAAAAATTTCATATTTTTGTGTGCTTTTCATTTTACTTCCAATACAATAGAATCAATAACCATGAACGACAACATCTCCCTGAACCCGAATCTGCTTGTTCACTTTCTCGATAAATCTACCGATGATTTTACCAAAACCGATTTGAAAAGGTATATTGAAGCTAATGGAATTCAGATGGTGAATTTCAGATATTCGGCAGCCGACAGTCGTTTGAAAACGCTCAATTTTATTATCAAGGATCGTCATCATCTCGACAGTATTCTGAGCGCCGGGGAGCGTGTTGACGGATCAAGCCTGTTTCCAAATTATGTTGAAGCCGGTTCCTCAGATCTTTATGTGATTCCCCGTTACCGAACAGCTTTTGTAAATCCATTTTCAGAAATTCCGGCTCTCGATATTCTATGTTCTTTTTATGACAAAGATGGTCAACCTTTTTCAAACTCGCCGGAATATATTCTCAGGAAATCACATGACGTACTAAAACAGCGAACAGGATTGTCGTTTGAAGTGATGGGCGAACTGGAATACTATATAATTGCCGCACAGGACAAACTTTATGAAGCTGCCGATCAACGCGGTTATCACGAGTCGTCGCCATTTTGCAAATGGGAAAAACTTCGGACAGAAGCCATGCAGGCTATTGCAAAATGTGGCGGCTATATTAAATACGGACATTCCGAAGTTGGTAACTTCACTGAGGCTGGGCTATCTTACGAACAAAATGAAATTGAATTTACTCCGGTTAAACTTGAAGATGCGGCGGATCAGTTGTTGATTGCCAAATGGATTCTCCGTTCGCTTGCATACAAATACGGAGTAACGATAACTTTTGCGCCAAAAATCACAACAGGAAAAGCCGGTAGCGGCATGCATGTTCATACCAGGCTGATGAAGAACGGCAGCAGCGTTATGCTCGAAAACGGCAAATTATCAGATACGGCAAAAAAAGCCATCGCCGGATATCTCGACCTTTCCCAATCTCTTACTGCATTTGGCAACATGATTCCGACAAGTTATTTCCGACTTGTTCCCCATCAGGAGGCGCCTACCAATATATGCTGGGGCGACCGCAATCGTTCAGTTCTCGTTCGTGTGCCTCTCGGATGGGGCAGCAAACAAAATATGATTAGTGACGCCAATCCCCGTGAAATTGATACGCCAACAGGATTTGGAAGTAGGCAAACAGTTGAATTTCGCTGTCCTGACGGCTCGGCGGATGTTTACCTGTTATTTGCCGGACTTACAGTGGCAGCCCGACATGGTATCGAGATGGAAAACGGGCTTGAATTTGCCGAAAAAACTTACGTGGACGTCAATATTTTTGAGGAAAAGCATAAAGGAAGGGTTAGTCAACTAAAGCAACTTCCGGTGTCATGCTGGGATTCGGCAGAAGCGCTGGAAAAACAGCGTCATTTATTCGAGGCTCACAACATCTTCCCACCCATGTTACTCGATGGTTTGATCAGATATCTTAAAAGTTTCAGGGATCAAAATCTTAGGGAAACCATTAAAGGCAATGAAAAGGAGATAATGAAACTGGTAAACAATTACCTGCACTGCGGATAGCTGAATTTCCCTGTCTGAATGGTTCCGTCGGCTCCGACATACCGGATGAGATAAAGTCCTTCTTTTAATCCAGGTAATTCAAGTCTGAATTTTCCGCTACCTGAGGTTCCTTCACGGTTTATAGTCAGGACCAGCCTGCCCTGCATGTCAAAAACGCTGATCTGTCCCTTTATTGAGTAATCAGGAAGCGAAATCAAAACAACATTCGATTTTTCAATCTGTTGAATAGCGAGGCTATTGCGCTTAGCCTTGAAAGAATCGCTTTGACCGGAATTGAAGCCGCTTCCGGGAATCAGACTTTGCATGGCAGGAGCTTGCCATTCGAGGTTTATCAATTTACGTGGAGTGGCGCCGCGGAAAGTCAAACCGATATTTTCATTCAGATCAACAGAGGTGATATTGGCATTGGCGTCAATTGCAAGACTCATTGCATAACGTTGCAGATTATTTGGCATGTTATCGCGGTTGATAAGTATTCGGAGCTGGTTACCAAACAGAGACCAGGATATAGGACAGGCGTCGCGCAGTTTCAAGTATTCGAAAACCTCCACGCCGGACGCCATCCAGATACGGTCGGACCCGGATAATCCATAAGTTGATTCTGCATGTTCCATATAAGTCTGGAAGGTTGGAAAGAGCAAACTTCCTCCCACAGCATTTGGCGATACATGATGAGTAAAGTCGTTGTACCAGTAATGGTTCCCATTCTGGCTCAGGTTGGCGCAATTATCGAGCGCCTCTGATATTGTTTCCGGCGTGGTGATATCGTCGCTTTTAAAATCGCGGTAAATCATAAACTGATTGTAATTCAGCGGCGCGTCTATTTTCAATCCATACGGACTTCCATTGGTTGTAGTCCGGCTATAAGCACAAACGCTACCGAGTTGCCAGGCAGTTGGAAAATAGCCTGCATCGCCCGAAGGAGCGACAAAATGGTTTATATGGGTACCGGTATGGCTGAACACGGCAGAATCGTTGGCGGTGATTTGCCAGGGATAATTTGTACCGGTTCCTGTGGCATGAGAATAGGCGTGGTTGACAACTGTCCAGCCTGAATCTATCATTTGATTAAGTTGGGTCCAGGTAACGTAGCTTGGAGTATTAATGTGAATATCGGAGAAGGAGGAGTTCACTGAATTCCACATCAGACTGGCTTTGAAAGGTATATTATTTCCGCAGCCATCAGTGTAAAAGAGACCCGGATAGGTTTCGAAAGTTGCCGGACTGTAACCGCCGCCAAAGAGTTTAAAGGCGCAGGTGTAAGCGTCAACCAATCCATCATCAAGTGAAAAACTGAAGGCAAAATCTTTATCATAACGCAAAGGAGCTTTATTAACTGCAATAGTAGTGGGCGGCTGATTAAACGTTACCGTAACCAAAAGTTGCCCCTGGGGTATTTCCGACATTACCGTCAACGTTACTGAATTGGAAATGGCAATAGCATTTCTGGTATCAACCATCTTCACAAATATGTTATGCAAACCCGGTTGTGGATTTGACAGAGTAAGTTCAAACGGAGCCTGAGAATCCTGGCTCACCATTATTGCGTTATCAAAAAGTTGAACGCTTACAACGTCAACACTCAGTAAATTTGGGGAAACAATAGTTGCCGACATTTGTCCGGCGCCACCGTTGCCATCGTGGGAATTGTTGGTTTTTCCATTGCCAAACCAGGTGAAAGGCGTAATACCGCCAACGAAACGGATTCGCTGAATCCCTATTTGAAAATTGTTTGCATTTGCGCTGTAAGGAAACTCAAAATAGCCCAGAGCGCTGAAATCAATAGTTGGATCAAATGCCGATAACGGGATTTTAATTGTTTTCCAGTCGGCGCCAATACCGCCAACAGCAGTTGCGTAAGATCCCAGATTAAGAAGACCAATGCCTGCCGGTCTTACACGGATTTTTGACCAATCAATCGGTGCGTCGCAATTTCTAATCACCAGTTCAAGTGTATCGTTACCGCCGAGAATGACATTCTGTTTTGGCGTATAAAGCGAGGTTGGCGAATAACCGAGTTTCATTTTCACGAACCCTGTAAGTGTGTTGGTAACCCTGAGATAATCGGGACCGGGCGCAACAGCTCCGGCTAAAGTCATATTCACCGGAAGGTTAAGAGGCGCAAGCCATGAACTGCCAGAAACCGGCGAAGATATATTCACCGACATTGTTGAAAGAAGTACTGTTGGCTGATAAACCACGAGATTTGCTGCGGGCGAAACGGCTGAGGCGTTGGAATGGCTGATAACTTTTGCGGTGATGGAATAGGTTCCCTGCGTCAAACCATTAACTGATAAGGCGTAGGGATGATCGGTATCTTCGCCAAGTTTGACGGCGCCTGAGTAAAATTCAACTTTTTCAATATAATCGCCTGATGTATTTCCTAAAACCACATTGGCAACCAATTCGCCGCTGCCGCCATTCCCGTTATGTTTGTTATTTGTCTTTCCAAAACCAAACCACACGAATGGATTAGTTCCTCCGATAAACCTGATTGATTTTATGGCAAGTTGAAAATTGCCTGCCGAGGCGCTGTAGGGGAACTCCAGATTAGCAATGGACGAGAAATTGATAGTATTTACAAAATCGGACAAAGGTATTGTTATTGTGTTCCAATCTTTACCAACTCCTCCGGCAGCATTGACGTATGGAAGCACACAAAGCGTTCCCAAACCGGAAGGCCTGAATTGAATCTTGCTCCAGTCGGCGTTGCCTGCAACATCGCGAAGAGTTATTTCCAGCATATTGTTTCCACCGGCAATTACATTAAGCAATGGCGAATACAAACTTGTTGGACTATAACCTAATTTAAGTTTTCTATATCCGGTAAGTGCATTTGTAACCAAAAGATGGTCGGGTTGGAATGGAAGAAGTCCCGAAACAGTGGCTGCCAGTTGAGCGGTTGCTGATGGAAGCAGCGTATCGCCTGAGTGGGGCTGAGTAAGAACAACAGAAAATGCCGGTCCCGAATTTTGAAGGATTTCTATATTGTTTACAGGTGAATCATAAAACTGGGCATTCGACATAATCAACCTGGCTTTTATCGAAAAATTTCCGGCAACCGCATTTGTCCAGCTATATTGGTAAGGCGGATTTACATCTTCACCAAGTTTTGTACTATTAGAATAAAATTCGACTTTTTGCGGGTAAACCGGCGGTAATATACTCTGAACAAGGGTAGCCAGCAGTTCGCCGCTCCCGCCATTACCGTTGTGTTTATTGTCGGTTTTTCCTTCGCCGAACCATGTAAACGGGCTGGAGCCTCCGGTAAACTTCATACAGGAGATGGCTATTTCAAAGGGCGCTGCATTTGCGCTATATGGAAATTCGATATTGGCAATCTGAGTAAAATTTACTGTAGGAGAAAAATCGGATAAAGGAATGATGATTATTTTCCAGTTGTTTCCTAATCCGCCGGCGGCGGCAATATAAGGCTGGAGCGAAAGACTACCAAGTCCCATAGGTTTGATAAGGATTTTGGTCCAGTCAACAGAGCCAACGATCAATTTCATGGTAATTTCGAGCTGCGTATTTCCTCCGGCAACAACATTCTGCAAAGGAGCGTATAAACTTTCGCGGCTATATCCGAATTTGAGTTTTCGGAAACCGCCAAGGGTATTTTTTACAAGTAAAAAAGTTGGTTCCGGATATACCACACCGCTAACCGCAGCTTCAAACGGAATTGAAACAGGAAGGGTATATTGTGACATATTTGCCGGACTTGTCAGGGCAACCTGCTGCGCCACGATAACCGAGGCGCAAAGCATTAGAATTAGCATTCCCGCCAAATGGCAATATTTGTATAATGTTTTCATAACGATCAGAATTATTGTACAAAAGTAACTATTTTGTTCATAGCATCTAAAGTGATTTTTACTTCAACTCTGCAAGAAAATCAATCTTTTTCTGAGATTTTCTGCACCCCTCCACAAGAATCCTTGCGCTGTCGCGTTTGCCATGATAAAAATGGATTGCTGCCAGATTATACCGAGCGTCGTCAAAAAATGGATCAATCGCCAGGGTTTTCTGCAACTCCGATTTTGCTTCTGCTACCCTGTTAAGTGTATAGAGCGCGGTGGCGTAATCATTCAACACTCTAACTTCGTAAGGAGTTATTTTCATGGCGTCGCTGAAGGAGACCAAAGCTGATTCAGGATTACCTTGCCGGAACTGTGCAACGCCAACAAACCAGGAAACGGGGAGCGTATTCGGAGTTAAACAATAACAACAGTTAACGGCTTTGCTGCCATAGAGAATGACTTTTTCCTGGTTTTTCCCTTCATTCCTGAACATACGGAGCGTGAAAAATTCTCCTTTGATCCGCTGGACTACAACGGCAGTTGTAAAGATCAGCCCGGCGATCAGGAAGATCCTGAGATATTTCCATACTTGCCATTCTGAGGTAAATATCCAACCCTTCGCCGGGACTTTTATCAGAAGAAACGCCATGATTGAGAATAATATAACGTTGTGTTCAATTCGTTTGAATGGAAAATCTAAACAGGCAAAAAGATAGAACCCCGCCAGAAATGAGGCATAAAAAACAACGGCTACCGAAAGTTCCTGTTTCCGGAAGAAAATTCTGTAAAATGCAATGATTACCGGGCAAAAGAAGATTATCACGGCGAGGAGAAATCCGGGAACGCCCAATTCGGCAAGAAATCCGACCCATTCGTTATGCGGTTGGCTGTAGGTGTAATTTTTAAAAGTATGATCGGGATTATCGGGTTTTGAGCAGGAGGCAATATTGATTCGCCAGTTTCCGGCGCCTGTGCCAAGCAAAGGATGCAACGCAAACAGGCAGGCTGATTTTTTCCAGAAGATAACTCTCAGATTGGCATTTTCGTAATAACTGCCGGCATAATCGAAAGATGGAATTTCGGTGAGCGTGGCTTTTTCTTTCCGGCTTTTTTCGACGATTTCATTCAAACTTTTATCATAAGACCTGAAATATTGCCACACTGGAATTTTACTCATGAAGTAGTTTTTCCGGGGTTGATCGAGGGAAGAATAAAAAGTAAAAATTCCCGCAGATAAAAGCGCGAGCGAGATGCAGCCTGTCAGCAAATTCTTCCTGGTAAACAAAAATCTGAACCTGACAAACAAAGCTATCAGGGAGAGCGCTGCGGCAAAAAGCAATCCTAAGTAAACGGCGCGGCTTTGAATAATCACAATAAAAAACACCGATATTGTTGCAACAGCAATTGAAAGGTATTTCCGGAAACCCCGGAAAACAGAATACCCCGTAAGCGCTAAAGGCAATGAGATAAGCAAAAGCCCGGAGTAGAGATTATTGTTTGCCGATACGGAATTAATCCGGTAAGGATCAAAAAATTCAAGTTTTGACATTTTATAAAATGCGAGACCAAAGGAAAACAGCATTGCAAGCAAAGCGAAACTGATAAATATCTCTTCAAACCGACTGTTCCGCTGGCTTAGAATCTTGACAATTATGTAAACCGAAAAAGCGATAAATATCAGCAGCGACTGAGCTACAGCTTCGGAGAGAATTTTCGCCCACAGTGATGACAAAAGGTTCCACAGAAAAAAAAGGAGAAAGGCAATTTCAAAGAAAGAGGCGGTGATAACGATTCTTTTGCGAAAGAGCAATAATGAGGTTATCAATAATAAAAGGGTGAGAATAATAAACCGCGGGAGGAATGAAGTATCAACCAGAACTCCCGATCGAATATTATTGACAATAAGCAGTAAAATTCCTGCAAAACACGTATAAACCAGATTGGTTCTGATAGCAGTCATTCTACGCAATTACGACAAGGCAATGATGTATTCGCGATGACGGAAGGATTCATTCAATAAATGTAATAACGGCTGCTCCGCCTTCGCCGGCAGTTGCAGGGTATGGTCCGGTGGAATAGCTTTGAAGCGACCCGCCGGTTCCCGGTTTTGAGGTATAGAACCTGTCGCTGAGGTATGATCTGACGAGTCCGATGAAGTTATCAAGCATACTGCTCTGGGCATTGGAGGCATATCCGGTTACTTCGCCAACATTAGCCGTTCCTGCGGTTCCATGAATTGTGTAATAAGTATAGCTGCCTTTTTTGCCGCCTGTGCCGCCGGCTGCTTTTACAGCTCCAAACCATGAATCGCCGCCATTTCCACCGTTAGTGTCGCCATACCAGGCGCCGCTGTAACTTGCATTAGTTCCAGCGGTTCCTCCGGCGCCTACAATCACGTTGAACTGTTGATTTTCGGTAACATTGAAAACCTGTGCGGCAAAACCCGCGCTGCCGCCGTCTCCTCCATTGTTCAGGTTGTAGGAATAGGAATAGGCTCCCGCGCCGCCTCCGCCTCCTGCGCCGCCCCAAAGCTCAACTTTTATCTTAGAAACGGCTGTAGGCACTGTCCAGGTTTGGGAAGTGGTAAGGGTAGTTGAGCCGCCCGCAACACTACTGGCTGAGGATTTGATTGTGTAAGGATTTGCCTGGGTTCCGGCGCCGGTAACGGTGACATTTGTTCCTGCAATAATCTTTGTTTCTGATCCGTCAATCACCGGTTTGTTGGTGAGATCATTGTAATCGCCGCTGAAACCATTCGTTCCAACCGTGAGCGAATTTAGAGCGTAAGGCACGCTCAGCAACTCGCTAACGCCGGTAATAGTGTAATTTGAGCCTCCTGATGGATCGGTTTCCGATTTGAGAAAATAGGGACCGTTTGCCCAGTTTATGGCGGCAAAATTTCCGCTGGTAATGCCGGCGCCAATTTCAGCCGAAACCAATCCGTTTACATTGGTAGCAGCGTTGTGCGTTTCGGTATAAACCGCCGAACCGGCGGCGGAACCCTGTAGGATTGAAATCCGGACGCCAACATTGGCGTTTTGAATCAATTTCCCGGCTGAATTGCGCACTACAGCCTGATAGCTTAATTTTTGCGGAGCCTGAGCAGAGATAGTCAGGAACAGAAAAATGGCGACGATAGATGTATAAATGTTTTTCATATCCTATTTTTTTATGATTTTCCAGGTTGTCTGGTTTATATGATTCTCAAGTAATGTCAACAAATAATTCCCGGCGGAAAGCTCTTTTAATGGGATTATGGTTTCTTGGCTTTCAATTTTCATTTCACTGATTAACTTTCCATGGACGTCTCTCAACTGATAACTAAATTCTCCGGTAGATAGTCTGTCAATTTTCAAACGAACATCTTCATAAGCTGGATTGGGATAGGCAATGCAGTTAAGCGACGTCGCTTTTTCGTCCTCAATACCGATCATGAACAGAATTTCGTAAGGTTGTTGAACTCCCTGCGTTACAATTCCGCTTCCGGTTTCAACAGACCTGAAGGCAACCTGTCCGATAGAATAACTTACCGTTCCTCCTGTACCGGCGGCATTGTCATTGGCGGAAAGGATTGATTCCTGCGCCACACTCCCGAAGCAAATGAGGAAAAGCATACAAACGCTTATCCATTTGAAAATCAAATTTTTGTGTGTAAATTTTCTCATCTTGCATTTAGATTTTTATACAGCTTTAACGCAAAGAGGCTGATGATTGAAATTCAAAAGTAAGTAATATTACGATATGATTGCCTCATTGATAAAAATTTGAGCATTGGCAAGTTGAAGTTGGGGTTTATTCAATCGTTTCACGGTAATTAACTCCTCGTTGCTGAAGTCCGGAAAGAAGGAATTTTACACATTCGGGATGTTTTCCAATAAATTCGGGAACAGAGATACCTTTGTGTTTATAAAGTCCGGCGGCGATCATGCGAAGCGCAACGGTGGCTGAGTAACCGGTTGTTCGCGCCATGGAATGGATTCCGGTTTCCGGATCGTATTTATCAAACAGATCCCAGGTATAACGGAGCGGCTTTCCCTCTTTTCTGCCTTCAACCACCACTTTCATCACCGTTATATCCACTTCGCCTTCCTTCATTTTCCATTTAGGAAAGAGTAGTTTTGCGGTGAGATCCATGGGTTTTATTCTGATGCCATTCACCTCAATTTCCTCGTGGCTGAAGAAACCGGTTTCACGCAAAACCCTCATTTTTTCTATATGACCGGGATAACGCAAAGTTTTTTCCTTCATGTTGGGGCATTTAATTGTGAAGGCAAGAGACCTTAATCCGTCGGTGTTAAAGGCTTCCAAAGTTCCTATTCCAGAGAAATCAAGCAATTCGGGATCGGAAAGGGCGGGTTTGACAATTGATTTTCCATTTTCTATGTAGCGGGCGGGTCTGGTGTATTCTTCGATCACATCAACAGGTGAAAAAACCGCTTTATATTCATAAGGCCATTCACGGATTTCGGGCAGTCCTCCTACCATATAGAGAATGTTGTCGGTTACGTCGAGGAGATGATCTGCATATCCGATGAGCACATTACACATACCCGGAGCCACCCCCATATCCATTATTGCGATAACATTTTTGCGGCGGGCGAGGTCGTCGAGTTCGAAAGGATCTTCAATAAAAAAGGCGATGTCAACAACGTTTTTTCCAGCCTCAATGATTGCTTTGAGTGTTTGAAATCCCATAAAACCCGGAACGGCGTTTATCACCATGTCGTACTCCGATACCAGACGGATTACTGCCGAAGGAACGCTTAGATCGGCTGCTATCGTTTTTAAACTTCTGGAAAAAACACCGGATTTTTGCCTTTCGGTAAGCCGGTTCAGGTTTTCCTGATTGATATCGGCAACTGTTACTTCAAACCCATTATCGCGGGAAAGATCTAGCGCCATAGGTCCGCCAACGAGACCTGAACCTAAAACAATAATTTTCATGACATTAGTTGTTAAAATATACACATTTTAAAAATTTCTATCCGTTACTCAATGGTAAGTTCATAAATCTCTCCAACGTAATCAACTTTCGGGAAGGGTGTGTTGTCCTGGGAATAGGCAGACCCGATCCACCATTTGGTATTGTGAAATTCCTGAGTGATTATAAGCAACATCTGATTATTTGGAATGGAAGTTACCTTGTCGTCCTGATAACCGACTACCCGGAGTTTGTCTTTTGACGGACCGATGCGCCATATAATTTTATCGGGTTGCCAGTCAATCTGGAAATAGTACCACGAGGATCCGAAGAGTTCATCGTCGCGTTCAGGCGTTTTCTGAGTAAGCGCGCGGTAATTTTTATCCCAGCGGTGCGCCCAGAATGTTGTATTCTGGTAGCGCACCGGGTAGCATCCGTCGTGAAAATCAACAGGCTGCCAGCATGCCATATCCCAATTGGTGCAGGAAACAACTACCTTATCGTCATCCGCGATTATTTCATCGGGGAAAGGCACGTTCCAATTCTGAACATTTCGCTGGTCGTCTATCCCGTGACTGTAAGCCGGTGGAAGCGTCCAGGTAGGACAATAAGGAACAGTTTTCAAAATTTCAAAGTCAATTTCAGAATACCCAACATTTTTCACCCGTTTATTACCGCTGCCATCTCCGCCTCCGTAATAGTTTGCCATATAACCGCCATTGTTGCAGTTGCGCCGGTAGTTCCACTCTTCCTGGCTTTGGGTGATCAGCCAGATGGCGTTGGTAAGTCCGTTCCACATGTTTTGTTTGTTTAGCAGTTCGGTCAGCTTGCATTTGACTGTATATTTTCCGAAAGTCATGCCATGACGGGTAATTACGCCTACATTTTGTTTCTGCCATTTTCCAAATTCCGACTTTGGGTTGCGCATTGTAATCTTATGGTTAACCGGATCGGAAATCACCGTTTCGCATGGTCGGGTAGTAACCGAGGATGTTATTGCAATCAACTCTTCTTTCCTGTAAAAGCGTTTGTTCCAGTTGTAATCAAGGCGGGAATATGTGCCATTGAGCACGTCGGCAATAACCGGAATGTTATTCAGCTTTGTGGATGGATCTACATAGTGGATAAACAGTTCAAATGCGGCAAGATTATAGAGTTCGGGCGCCTGGCTACAATTGCCGGTTTGGTATTTGTCGGCAATTTCCTTTGAAAATGCAATTGGATGCAGGTAAATTCCCGCGCCGGGATCGGGATTGGCTATCACCTTGAGATTAACCGGAAACTTTTGCACGATGGTATTCGGCAACGATTTTCCTTTGCCATAGAGAAAAAAGAAATAGGGATTTACAAAACCAGTTTCAGCCGCGATGCCAATGTTGGCTACGTTTTCAGGGATTAGCTTTTGCTGAATTGCTGCTGCCGATGTTACAACAAGCATGAAACTATACTCGCCAACTCTCGGATTACGCTTCCACCGGTCATTTTTGTCCTGTGAAAAATATCGCTTCTCGTTTCTCGGATTTCCCACAATGCGAAACTTTGTTTCAACCGGATGAAACTCTTTATCGGCGGGAATAACGCCGGTTTCGACAAACGCGGTGTTCGCGTCCTCCCAGCTTCCGTAGAAGTTTTCACTCGCCTCCCCACGTTGGCGGGTGGTGTCGGGAAAATCGCGTTCCGGGAATTTATACGACTCGTTCTGGTAATATATTTTATAATAAAATTTCTGCGGCGCGGCGCCGGTATTTTTGATTTTGAATTCCGCATTGAACAACCCGCCCTCTACCTGGCGAATAGTAGGTATATAGAAACCGAAAACCATAGCCTCGGTGTAATCGAGCGATAGCGTTTCTCCCTGTTTCCAATTGGTAATAGGATTGAAAGCCCTGATTATAAATTCTTCGCTCATGGCTTCCGCCGAGCCGGTTGACTGACCACAGGAGATAAAGAGAGAAGGTAAAAGCGAAATCAGGAGAATATAGCGACGAAGAAAATTCATGGTAATACTCTATTTTACTGTGGAAACGGAATAATGATGAATAAAATCGGGCAAAATTTTCTCATAATGTCTTTCCGCCCGGTTTTTTCCAATGATGAGAAATGACGCCTCCTCCCGACTTTTGAAATTACCGGGAATCAGTTGGAGCGATTCATAATATTTCGGATTTTGATCGATGTCGTAACCCTGAAAATCAACATTAGAGAGAATGCTGAATGTTGAATCGTTAAAACTGATTTCTTTCAGGTCAAACCGCCAGTCGCGGTTATAACGGAATACTTTCGAGGAATTTCCCTGCCCTGCGGGTAAGCAGAAAAATTTATCGTCAGGTTTGAGCGTATCAAGCCCGATGGTTTTCCCACCACTATTTTTAAGAAAAGTTGATTCCCATTCGCCGCTGTTTCCATTGAACCGGAAAATTGTGTAAGTACAAATTTTATCGGTTTTTGATTTCGTAACTGTTAATGCCTGATCTCCCTTTACTCCGTTTATAAAAGAGCCGATGGAGATACCGCCGGTAAATTTTTGCTGATTCCATTCTTCAACCGGCTGACTGCCATTTCCGGCAATGGTTTTCCATTTTCCAACGCCGTTTGGAACCGCTTCAAAAATATTGAGTTTCCACGATCCGGAATTGTTTACGATCACCAATTCAGAGCGGTTGTCGCCCGAAAAATCGCCTGCGTAAACAGCGCCATCTGGTTGAACTGCTGAAGAGATTACCTTCAGCGACGCGGTGGGAGATTCGGAGCCGGCGCATGGATTCTTCAGTAGATTCAGCGAACAAAGCAGCAAACTTTTATCCGTTACCAAAACAATCTGATCCGATTCCGTTCCAAGGAACCTGCCTTTTATAACTTGTTTCACCATCGAAAACGGCTGGGCGGGTTTATTGATTAAAATCCTGGTATAAGCGTTTTTCTCTTTACAAAAGATGAATCCGGAAATCTTCCCATCTTTTCTGAAAACCACCAAACCATCGGAACCCTGGTTGAAAAAATTACCGGCTACAACAAAATCATCGCCGCCAATTTCTGATGGTTTGATCTGTTTTTCATTTGGCTCCCTCGTAAAGTACGAAACCGGGAAAGGCGGGTAGTTGAATCGCGGCGTATAACCCGCCGGTTTGGTCAGGTCAACCAATGTTGAATCGCCGCGGCGGTCAACTGCGTCGCCGAATGAAACAAAGTAATCGTCAATAAGAATATCGGCGCTGCTTGTATTCCAGAAATAGACCTGAATTTTGTAATCAGGTTTGAAGGTAACTGAACGCAGATCGAAATAGCCGCTGATTTTAAACCATTTTCCGCGGGGAACTTCAGGTTCACGCAGGCTGATTCCCTGCCAGCAAATATTTACCCCCAGCTCGTTAGAGGCGGTAAAAACCAATGAACCCTGCACATCCTTTTTGGTTGGAAAAATGTAAATCCAGGCGCTAAGGGCAACCGCATTGAGGTTGTTTACTCCTATTTCCCTTGCGGTTCGTTCTATGGCGAAGCTGAAGCTGTTTTGTCCGAAAGCCTTCACTGAATACTGTCCCGAATGAGCAATTCCTTTGTAAAAACCACCGGGAACCTCTTTCCCCGGTGGAATTTCGAAATCGTAGTAAAGGGTATTTGGCGAAGTTGCTGAAACCGTTTGAGGATTGACAAATTCTTTTTCCGATCCCGACGGCATTTTCATCACCTTTGAAAAGGGAAAATACTTCAGCCCCAGAGCCGCTGTAATTACAGACGAGACCAGTAAAATTAAGAAAATAGTGAGTTTCTTATTCTTTTTTATCATGCAGGTTAATCTAACGAATCACTATCATTTTACATGAACCATTGAAATTGTTGGTTGTAAGGCGGCAGATATAAATTCCCGGCGACGCTTTGTTTCCATCCGAATCAGTTCCATCCCAGTTTACCGTGTGGCGACCGGCAGTATAAACTTCGGCTTCCCACTTTCTGACGGAAATTCCCTGTTGTGAAAAAATCTCAAGATTCACTAACGATGAGTTATTCAGATAAAATTCGATCTGTGTGGCGTCGGAAAACGGATTAGGAAAGTTACCCGAAAGCCGGTCTGCTGCGGGTAGCTGATCAGCCATTCCAACCGGAAAAGGAACATGGAGCGTAACCGGGACAACTACTTTATTATTGTACAAATCGCGCACTATCAGGTTGCACCGGTAAAGGTTGGGGGATAATCCTGTTGCGTTAATGGTTACCGAAACCATTTCCGTTTGATTATTCATCAGTCTGCCGGTAGCGTTTACCAGTGAAACCCAGGTGTTGGCGAGTCCGTTATTTTTCACTTTTAAATGATTTGCCAGATGATTTGGAGACGCCCCTACGCTGTCGCCTCTGAGGTCGTAAACCATGAAAACATCGTTCATAAACGATTCGCCGATGGCGCCGGTAACTGTGGCAAAGGCTGTTTCGCCAGGTTTCAAAACACCCGTACCGCCTATGGTTGCGCCATGCCAGTTAAGAGACGCTCCATTGCCAGGAACGCCGGTAAAAACCAATTCGCCGAGAGAACCGCCCGAAAAATTAGTGGCTGTGTTTATGGTGACTCCCGGCGGGAAATCAATTTTTATATGTTTGATGGATTCATTATCGGGGCTTAGGTTTTTAACCGTTAGCGTCCAGTTGATGTTCTGCCCGGGAGTGAATTCTTCAACTCCGCAGGTCATGTACGATCCCGTGAGGTTATCGGTAAGGAGATCTTTTTTATTGGCGGCGGTATCAATAACGATAACCGAAAAATCGAGAATTCCGCCGCCCAGGTTGGTCACTGCAAGCGGTTTTGTCACCGACTGCCCAGGATAGAGAGTCTCTTCAAAAGATGACGGCGTAACTGAAATGGACGGAACAGCGCCTTCGATAATCGGAAAAGTGATGAAGTCAACGAGGCAGCCATCCCATCCGGCTGAAACAGAATAATCCTTATGGTAAACCCACGAAAGTGTATGGTATCCTGTCGAAACCCAGAAAGTTTCCTTGCTCCATACAATTTCGCCATCCCAGCGCGCCATTTCGTAATTGTCAATAAAAAAGGCGAGGTAATCATAGTCATTATTGCCACTCGGATCATGCTCGCAGGAGACATATTTGTAAAAAGAAACAGGACCTTCGGCAAGCACATTCACGTTAATATAGAGTTTGCTTTCCTGGTCATCGCCCAGCCACCCCGATCTTGCGCTGAAATTGCCCTCGTATTTAACGCTGGGTTCGATAAGCCACGGAGCCTGACCCGCTGTAAGCCAGGGAAATTTTTCGAAATTTCCGGTTTCAAAATCTTCCACAATCACTCCCGAAAACAGATACAGCGAGTCGTTGCCTGAGAAATTATTATTGGCAGTTATCGAATTATTCAGGCGATAAAGATATTCAAACGATGCAGAGCTCCCGCCGGTCACACTAAAGGTAAGCACACACGAAGAGTCGGGTTTTAGCAGATTAACAATAGCGGAGGAGGAATTTACAATCAGGTTTGTGTCAACTGATACAAGTTCAAACCCGATGCCGCTGACTTTAGCGCTGCCGGTATTTTTGTAGGTAACCAATAAATCGGCAGTTTCTCCGGGATCAAGCATACCGTTATCGCCATCGGCAAGACGGGTTTCTGTAACCTTGAAAACCGGGGCGTGCGCCACCAGGTCGAGTAATCGCTGAAAACCTTGTTCCTGCGACTGAACATGTAAAGTGATGGTGAATGGATGATTATCCGGGATATTTGGCGAAACATTAAACGAGAAGGCATTGGTAAGGGTTAGCGTTTGCCCGCCGGTTATTAACGGTACGGTTTCGGCGCTGTCGGTAAGGGTAATAAAGGGATCGGCAACGGTAACTGAAAAAGCAAGCTGGTGGAAGGACTGGGTTCCTATATTATTCAGATTAAGCGTGATATGGGCAGCTTCGCCAAATTCAATCAGGCTGTCGCTCCCGGAGGTAATAGTTTGGGTAATGAGCAACCCAAACGAATTGAATATCAGTGTTTTTGTGTTGGATATGTTGTTGTTGTCTGTCACCTGAAACTTAACCGGAAGGTTTTGATACGAATGGGTTGGAGTTCCTGTAAAATGTCCATCTTCGGTGATTTCCATTTCCGGGGGAAATCCGCATGAGATGAACTTATCGAGTGTATTTGCAGTAACTGACGGGGCGTTATTTAAGTTTGAATACTGGTAATTCCTGTTATCTCCGGAGGAAAATCCGCCGGTCCATTCTGTGCCAAACGGATAGATCATATCGCCGTAGTAATATTCGATGGTTCCATTTGCATAAAATTTTACGGCAAAATTGAGGTTTGTGCTGCCTTGCATGTTATTCATTGAGGCTTTCCAGCGGAAGATGGCATAGTTGGCATTTCCTTCGTACCATAAGCCATGTCCCGAAGATGGATAAATTGTGAGGTCGCACATAAATGGTGAAATAATGCCGGTTTGCCTGAACAGGAGATTCTTATCAATCAAATAGGGATAGGTGTATGGCTGATCGTCAAACAGGATATAACCATCGGCATATATGTAAAGTTTATTGATCATCTTTTTGTAAAATGGAAAGTCGAAACCGAGTTCTTTGATGGCGTAACCTGTATTGTTATTGGTCATAACGAGCTGCTGGGAAGTTACGGTAGGGAAGGGGGAAGGATTGTTGATTTCGGGATATTCAAGTTTCGCGTCCCAGCGGTAAGGAGGAGTTCCCCCTGACGCGGCGAGGGTGGCGTTGTATGGCTGATACAACATCGCCGGGGGTAGGGTTGCATTGGTAATAGTTGGTTTTGTGATATACAGGGTATAATTCTGACTAAGCCGGGTCAATGTATTATTCTGGATCGGAGTGTTTGATCCTGGATAAGTAACAGTGACAGGGGTGGAGCCGGTATAATCAATAAGCGACCAACTCACGATTTCACCATTTGCCACACCCGACGGGTCTAATTCTTGAACCTGTAAAAAGAACTTCGCAGCCTGGCTTCCGGGAATCTGGTTTATCAATGGCGCGAGGTCGAGGCCGAATTCAATGGTTTTATCGGCTTCGGTAGTTCCGCCCTGCATGAAGAGGTCGCCGCCCTGGTAGTTGAATATTGGAAATTCGAGGATATATGCCGGAATGGTTGCGGTGATGTCGGTATTAACGCCGGCGGTAACTTTAAGTTTATTTCGCGACGTGTGTTTCAGAGTAACCTTCATTGTAAGTTTGGGAGAACAGGAAGATTTCGCCTCAACAACATAAATAGTATGGTTCCAGATTCCACCAAAGCCAATTTTGTCGGCGAGGTTTTTATACATGGTATAGCAAAAGCCCTGGTTGCACCAGCCTAATCCGGCATAGCCGTTGGCAAATTTCAAGCCGCCAATCTCCCAGTCGCGCATATCAACAACGCCGTCGTTGTTTATGTCAATATTGTTTGTGTACTGACCATCCCCGTTAAAATCGTACCGGATGGAATCATTGTATCCGCAGATTGTCCAGCCATGCGAAGGACTGCCGCCCCAGGAAGTTTGCACATATTTTCCGGCTTCGGGAGTTCCGGCAGGAAGCGTTGCCACAGGAGGGCTGAAGTACTGCGCATAAATATTTCCCACACCGCCAACCAGCGATCCTTCGAGATGGTCAAACAGCCAGTATTTCAGAGTAAGAAGACCTTCCGGCGTATCAACTCTGATTGCCTTAACTCCATTGATGCGGTTCTGCATTCCATTGTAATAATTATCGTATCCCGAAATCCAGCGGGTATATCCGCCGGTATTAAGTGCGCCGCCATAATCTGCAACATTCATATTGCCGCAGGTTCTGGTGATTTCCCATGAATCGAAAAAACTGGCTCCCTGGTAATTGTTGGCGTTATTAAGGAAATCCCAGGTAAAATGGGTGGGATATTGATTGGCGGCAACGCTGGCAGGGATCCCACGCAAACGATCAATTTCATAAGTAAAGTTGAAGGCAATGCCGGCAGATTGTCCACATTCATAACCCGACTGCCATGTTATGGGTCTGAAATATGGTTGCGCGGAGTTGTCCACTGCGGAAGGCAGAAGTGGCGCGTCAAGCCCTTTATAAGAATCGGGAAGTTTCAGCAATGGGATGTTCGACAGAACAAACAACTCCTGCGGGGTAAGGGAAACCGGTTCGAGACCTTTCTGGTAGGGCAGATCCTGCGCCTTAACTCCGATTTGAACAAAAAGCGCCAACAATACTAACAATCCTACATTTCTTATCATCACATTTCTTATTTAATCATTAACATGTTATTTGACTACCTGCTTATTTCTATGATAATCTGACAAATTCCGAAAAATACCTTAGTCCCATTTGTCTGAGTCCATTTGCATCAAAATGGTTGGAATCGAAATCCTTATTCGATTTTTCAATTGTAAAGGGAACTTCAGGATTTGCATACCCTGTTTTTTGAATTCTGTTTACTGTGTTTTCAATGATATTATTGATAATCATCCTGTCCGGGTTTTGTTGAATCCAATATGGAACCATTCCTCCTAAGACGAATGGGACCCTACCGCCGCCTGTAATATCTTTTCTGATATTAACAATCATTGAATCGAGGTTTTGTTGATAATCGGGGTTTCCAATGTCACTTTCTCCCTGATGCCACAAGATTGCAACCAGCTTACTTTTAAAGTTCTTCACAACAAAGTTGGTACGCATTACGGCGTCGTTATACAAAGTATCGCCCTTATTCCAATAATGTGAACTGAATCCTGTCGCTCCCATTCCACCCGGGATTATCAGAATATGTTTGTCTGAAGATAGAAATTGATTTTTGTAAGCCTTGGCAAAAGTCATCGCAAATCCAATTTTATCTGGTATTTTGGTAAAATGATCCAAAGGTTCGCGTGCGGTGATTATTTTCATGTTATTGTCGCCAAACCGTCCGAGCTGTTTAATCCTTTCATTCGGAGCGTCAAGCAAAAAATTAAGTCCGATTCCCTGATGGGTGTTTGACTGGCCGATTACTAAAATTACATCATACCCATCCTTTGGAATAATCATCCCTTCATTCTTTTTACATGAAGAGAGTATCAACAACAGTATTAGTGTTCCTATGGAAAAAATGGTTTTCAAATTTTCTTAATCAACGGATTGTTTAACTTACTCCAACCATTAAACCCCTTCCCCCCTGACCCCCTTCCCCAAAAAGGGAAGGGGGAGGTTTGTGCTAATATGCCATGTATCTGTTAATCATGATATTATGCCGATTAGAACACCCCTCCCCTCCCTTTTTGGGGAGGGGTTGGGGGAGGGGTACAATGTAGGATGATATGCCAAATAGCAGTTTATTTATTTTTTTGACTTTTCCGAGTGGGCTATACTTTTAAAATTCAATCTCTTTGATAATCTACAAATTTACTGTTTCTTTTTCGATTGATTATAAGAATCAACTGCTTCGCGCACCATCACGGAATCAACCGGAATATTCAGTTGCATTGCCTTTTTGGTCATCCTCGCCACCCATTCGGGGTTATAGCTTAAATTCAGTTTGAAAAACTGAATTGTATCCTGATACCCTTTTCCCTCGAGGTTTTGATAATTTGAAAGAAAAGCGTATTCGGCGTCGCTGCGGATTACCTCATCCAGAGGCTTTTTCTGTTCCTCTGATTTCCTGACCATAAACCGGAACCACTCCCGGTCAATCCGAATGCTGTTTTCAATGCCCTCCAATTGTGAATCCTTTATTTCGGGGTGGAATGCGCTGTAAGCCTCATCGGCAAAACCCCAGAAACAGCAATGCAGGTTGGTCTCTGAAACCATCAAAAGAATTACATCATGTTGCTTCAATTTCTCCCGCAAGCCGGTTTTATCTACTTTCACCGGAGGAATTTCATTCTGATGCGGATAAACGCTGCTGTTATAATACCAGAAATCCTGTTTGCCAAACATCTTTTTTCCATAAGACTCAACAAGCATGATGTAATAGCTGTCGGCAACCACAAGCGCCGACAGTTTTCCATTCGGGATTGAATCCATTGAAACAATTGGATAGGCGCCGGGCGTATGTTTAAGCGGAAATATAAGATTTAGCATATCGCCGATATCGTAATCAAATCCCAGCGACTTGTCGGATTGGTGCAAATGATGAACTTTAAAAGTTGGCATTGTCCTGCCTGTAGCCCTGGCGATCAGTTTCGATAAGGTATCGGCAACCAGGCGAACTCCAAACAAACTCCAGTGCATGCCATACTTCGGAAAGAGCGGATATACCGATGTGTCCTTCATTTCAAGGAAATAGTGATTTATATCGAGAAACGGCAGTCCTATTTCGGTTGATCTCGCAACAAAATAATCATAATTTGACTGCGTTCGTTTTTCAGGATGAAACCTGTCGGGAATATACTCAGGGTAAAAGCTGCCTTTTCCGGATTCAAAAACAAGGATTAGCGGAATGTTGTAAGAGGCAAGGCTGTCCATTACATTTTTGAGGCGCGACAGTTTTTTATCAATCGCCTTTGTGCCGATGAAGTATTTTCCGGTGTATTCGTGAATATAATCCTCCTCAAAAAAATAACCATCTTTTCCTTCGAGGAAACCCTCGGCATGGGTAATTCCAAAACAGGTATAATCGTATTGATTTCGGATTCTGATAAGGGTATTCCGGAAGCCGGTATGTTCATTCAGCCGGGTCGTAAAAACCTGCTGAAAATCCTGTGAAAACCAGCGTTGCCATGTAAAATATTTCAACTCCGGCGGGGCTGACGGAAGCTCATAACCCTTAAGCAGCCATTCACTGAAAATGGAATACCGCAACTGAAAAACCGGGAGGGCGAGGGCGGCAAGCACAACAAGGAAAACAATGGTTTTTACCTTATGCATTGAACAATATCAATTCGCTGCAAAACTAAGGATTTTTGCAACCCGCTGCCCGCTGTTTCCTACCTTTGTGCGTCATCCTCAACTTTGGACTTTGGATATTGAAGATAACTCTCATAATCTTCCGGCGTATTTACATTCCACAGAATCTGCTCATTGTGCCAGGGAGCCTCGATCCGGGTAAAGCCATTCAACAATTCCCTGAAATCGGTAATCTGATCCAGGTTGCGCATAAAATCCATAACATGGCTGCCAGGCAGAATTGGATGTCCTCCGTGTTTATGATATACCGGAACGGCATAGCAATCGGGGTGAGATTTCCTGATAAGTTCATCAAGAAGTTCCGGCGATAAAAATGGATTATCAACATTGTGGATGAAACAGGCTGAACCTTCGGGTACATATTGAAGTCCGAGGTGGATAGAATGTGACCGTCCGAGCTCGGTGTGATGATTCACAACAAGTTGATGCGATCCTGATCGGAGTTCAGGGATATCAAGTTCTTCACTTACCACCAGAATCACAGGGTTGCATCCGTAAAGTCCGAAACAGTTCAACAAATATCGGGCAAAGCTGACCCCGCCGGCATGACGCAGCAATGCTTTTGCCGAGCCCATTCTGCCCGACGCTCCTGCCGCTGTGATGATTGCAGATATTGATTCTCTCATTCCGAAAAGGTTTGTTACATGATTATTTTAGCGCGGTTCTGACATTATCAGGAAAGTGATTTTCAAAGGTAAAAAAGTATCTGTTGGTTAAGTGGATTTATACTCAAACCGGAAAAAAATTGAACCTGAAACCTGGAACCTGGAACCTGGAATTTACAATCAGAATGTCAAAGTTACTCCGGTTGCTGCAAGCCTCGAAGCGCGTGCTTTTTTTTTAACCGGAAAATAACTATTTTTATCGCATATTTCTATTGCGATGAAAGAATCAACCTACAAATCGTTTTATCACCTGCTTTTTGACCAGGCGCGGTTTGGGATTATGAATATAACTTTCAGTGGAGATATTATTGATTTGAATCCGTTTACCTGCAATTTACTTGGTTATAAGCGCGATGAATTGTCCGGACGGTCTGTTTATAATCTGCTCCATCCCGATGATGCCGGTCTCGACTTATTAATCATGGGACCAACTGAGAAAGAACTCAGAATTCTTAAAAAGAATGGCGATTACATAACTGTGGAAATGCATGGCTATAAACTCGAACCCGACGGGTTTGTAATCCTGATTCACGACATTTCTTTGCGGAAACAGGCGCTGCTGTCGAGTGAGGAGAAGTATCGGCAAATTGCTGAATATACATCCGATGTTATCTGGATGATGAACGATCAGATGCATTATACATATATAAGCCCATCCATTTATAAGCAAAGGGGTTTTACTCCCGAAGAGTTTCTTAAACTCAGACCTGATGAAATTTATACAGCGGAATCGCTGATGAAGGTTATAGAAATCTACAGGAACAGCATGGCATGGGCTCGCGAGGGAAAGATACCCGTAGATTATACCATGACCGTTGAACTTAAACATTACTGCAAAGACGGATCCGTGAGGGATTCCGAAGTTCTGATCAGTCCTGTTTTTGATACCTGCGGAATGCTTTTCGGCGGCCACGGGGTTTCGCGTGATATTACCGACCGAAAGAAATCGGAAAAGGCGCTTAAAGAAAGTGAAGATAAATTTCGCGGATTCTTTGAAAATGCACCCATCGGATTATGGGAAGAGGATCTCTCCGAAGTCAGGCAGACAATGGAAGAATGGAAGCAGGCGGGAATTGACGTCCATAAACATCTGAATGAAAATCCAGAAATGGTAAAACATCTCGCCGCTTTGGTCAGGGTTACTGCCCTTAACCGGACCAGCCTGGAGATAGTTGGCGAACCCGATAAGGAATCGGTAGTTAAAAATCTGCCTTACTACTTTAATGATGATTCCTATCTTGTTTTCAAAAATGAAATGATCGCGCTTGCGGAGGGACACTCAACATACACCGTCGAAATTCCTGTATATAAGTCCGGAAATTTAAGGACGCTGAATCTCAGCCTGGCAATTCAACCGGGATATGAAACAAACTGGGAAAGGGTTTTGGTCTCATTTATTGATATTACGCAGCGAAAGCAGTCGGAACTGAATATAGCGCTATTGGCTGACTTCCAGTCCAAACTACTGAAAATTAACGTACTTAATGAAATTCACGATCTCGTTACCTGCTCGGTTCAGAATTTAATTGGCGACGGTATAATATTAACGACCAATATTGACCCGAATACTGGTTCTGGCAGGATTGTTTCAATTTCCGAACTTGAAATTCCGGGAAACGGATTAACGCAAGCGCTTGGATTCGATCCTCTGGAAATGAACTTTTTCCTGAAAGATATTTCCGGCGAGGAACTCCTTTTATACAAGAGCGGAAAACTCGAAATCCTGCCTGGCGGACTCTTTACATTGGCAACAGACCGGTTTCCAGAGGAAACCATGCGCGGTATCGAAAAGCAGCTTCGGATCAAATATATATATTCTGTCGGATTTGTTTACCAGGAATTACATCTTGGCGGGCTGATCATCCTCGCCAGAAAAGATCTTTCCGAATATTCCGATATCATTGAAATGATCGCTAGCCAGGCGGCAATTTCGATAAACCGAATAAAGGCTGTGGCAACACTGAAAGAGGTGGAGGAGCGGTTCAGACTGGCTTTCCTGACAAGTCCTGATTCAATCAATATCAACAACCTCGAAACAGGTATGTATATTGAAGTGAATGAAGGATTTTGCGTTATGACCGGATATCGTAAGGAAGAGGTGGTTGGCAGGACTTCGCATGAAATTAATATTTGGGCGAACATTGCCGACAGAAAAAAAATGGTGGAAATACTGAAACAAGACGGGAAAGTTCAAAACTTTGAAGCGGCTTTCCGCATCAAAGACGGAACGATGCGCACCTGCCTTATGTCGGCGTCTGTAATTCACCTTTATGGCGCTCCGCATATTATTTCAATCACAAGGGATATTGAAAAACTGAAGCAGGCTGAACGCGACATTCTTAATGCCAAGGAGGCAGCCGAAGAGGCGTCGCGGCTCAAGACCGCTTTCCTGAATAATATTTCACATGAGGTACGGACGCCGATGAATGCAATCCTCGGTTTTACTGAACTGTTGCAGTCGGAGGAAAATACTGCTGACGATAGGGATCGTTATGTCGGGATTGTTCAAACCAACGCAAAGCAATTGCTGAGCATTATTGATGATGTTCTTGAGATATCCCGCATGGATAGCGGACGAATACCCATAAATTCCGTGCAGTTTTCACTCAATGATCTGATGGACGAGATTCAATTATCTCTGAATGACATGGTTGTTAGAAAAGGGTTGCACCTGTGGCATTCTGTTGATGATTGTGGGATATCCGATTTCGTTGTTGCCGATTTGGAAAAAATCCGACAGGTTATCACCGGTCTCATAAACAATGCGGTAAAGTTTACTCACTCTGGATCTATCAGTTTTGGCTGCTTTAAAAAGGAAAATGAACTTGTTTTTTATGTTCGCGATACCGGAATAGGGATTGCGCACGATGTTCGCGAAAAGATATTTGAACGGTTTTATCAGGTAACTCAGGAACCTGGCGCCGGAGTTCATGGAACCGGTTTGGGTCTCAGCATAGCGCGTGGTCTGGCTGAGATGATGAACGGAACCATCCGGGTTGAGTCAACATCTGGAGCAGGATCTGTATTTATTCTTACCATTCCTTATGAACAACCTCATTTTCCAAAAGAAACTTCCGAAAATGTAATGCCGTATTCGCTCGAAGTTCTAACCATCCTGGTGGCAGAAGACGAAGATTACAACTTTGAACTTCTGGAGATTCTGCTTGGCAGAAAAACACGGCAACTAATACGCGCCTCTAACGGAGTGGAGGTTCTTGCCATTCTCGAAAAGCAAAAACCTGACCTTGTTCTGATGGATCTTAAAATGCCTGTCATGGATGGCTACGAAGCTACCCGCCGCGCCAAAGCTATCTTTCCTAACCTTCGCATTATTGCTCTGACTGCCTACACTCAACCCGAAGATGAACGCCGTGCAATGGAGGCTGGTTGTTGCGCCTTCGTTTGCAAACCCATCAAAAAACAGGAACTTTTTGAAACTATCAGGAGAAGTATGAGGAAATGAAGGGTTCAAAGTTCGATATTCGATATTCGATATTCGATATTATTTATTATCCGGCAGCCTCACCATAAAGCAACTCCCTTTCCCCGGTTCCGATTCAACCAGAATAGTTCCGCCATGCTTTTCGGCAAATTCCTTGCAGAGGATTAGTCCAAGACCGGTGCCGCGTTCCATATCGGTTCCCTTGTGTGTATATTTGCTTTCGAGCCTGAATATCTTTTCCCTGATTTCGGGGGTGACGCCGATGCCATTATCGCAAACGCTGATCACGATGAAACCTTCATGTTGTTCAACAGTAACAGAAACCCTGCCCTCTTTCGGCGTAAATTTGATGGCGTTGGTGAGCAGGTTGCGCATAATGGTATTAATCATCTGGGAATCGCCATAAACCGGAACAGGATTTTCAACCTCTGAAATAAGAAGGATGTTTTTTCTCGTTGCCTGGCCCCTTACGAGTTCAATATTGTCTTCTATCCGTTCCATCAGATCAAACAAAGCAGGCTGAAATTCAAGGTTTCCGGTTTGTGACCGCGCCCAGATCAGCAGGTTCTGAAGAAGATCGAAAGCATGTCGCGACGCTTCGCGGATGTCGGAAACTGTCTTTCTCGTCTTTTCCTGACCTGAACCAAGGAGGTTTCCCAGCACAATATCGGTGAGTCCAATAATTGAATTAAAGGGATTCCGCAGGTCATGGGCGATTATGGAAAAGAACTTGTCCTTTGTTTCGTTCAGCGCCTTCAATTCCGCGTTCAGGTTGTTCAGAATTTCATTTTTCTGAAGAATCTCCTGATTTTTATTTTCAATCTGAAGAGTTCTTTCATGCACCTTTTGTTCAAGATTGTTTCGTTCACGAACCAGATTTCGTTCACGGATGCGGATATAGATCATCAGCGCTCCTGCGATCAATAGGAAATAGGCGGTCCAAGCCCACCAACTACGCCACCATGGAGGAAGAATCACAATTTTCAACACCGCGCCGGTTTCATTCCATTTACCGTCGTTATTGGATCCTTTAACCCTGAAAATATATTCGCCGGGCGAAAGATTGGTAAAAGGCACAAAACGCCGGTTCCCTATATTTATCCAGTCTTTTGAGAGTCCATCCAACATATATGCATACTGGTTTTTATCGGGATTGGTAAATTCGAGCGCGACAAATTCAACGGTAAAAGCCTGTGCTCCATGTTCCAATTCAACCTTATTCTCCCTGCTGATGTCGAAATATTCTTTCCCGCTCTTTGACGATTTGTAACAGGCGGTGATGATAATTTCGGGTATGCTGGGGTTGTCCCTGAGCGTTTCCGGATAAAATGAGTTGAATCCATTCATTCCGCCGAAAAAGACCTCCCCGTCGGGACTTTTAAAACACGCCCTGAGGTTAAATTCAAGGCTCTGAAGTCCGTCGTCAACCGTATAATTTCTGAATGAGTTGGCGGCGGAGTCGAATTTGCACAAACCCCCTCCTGTGGCAAACCATAGTGTATTCTGATTGTCGCGCATGATTTCAAAGATGTTGTTTTTCGGAATTCCGTTTTCCCGCGAGTAGTAGATAAAAGTTGAATCCTTCTTCACAAACTTGTTCACATAAGCACTCGTGCCAATCCATATATCGCCATGTTTATCTTCTCCAAGCGAAATAACGAAATTGTCGCATAACGAATTTTGTGATTCATTTTTCCTGAACCGGGTCATTTTTCCAGTTGTTGGGTTATAAACATCCACGCCGTTTATGGTAGCTATCCAGATATAACCTTCACTGTCTTCATGGAGACAGTAAACCAGGTTTGCGCCAATTTGATGGTCGGGCGTTGATTCTGCGGTGAATACTTCGGTGGCGGTTCTTTCAGGATTGATCCTGAACAATCCGCCCTGCGTGCCAATCCAGTAACTGTTATCTCTGCTCCTGATGATCGTGAATATCCGCATTCCCTTTAAATCAGGAAGATTGTCGTTCCTGAAAAAGTCGTGCAACCTTACGAACTTTTGCCTTGTTTTGTCGAATACAAAAATGCCATCGCGCGTACCGATCCAATTGTTTTTAAATTCATCGGCAAAAATCACATGGACAAAGTCGTTAGGGATATAATGGTTTCCCTGAAGCCGTGACGAAAAGTGTTCAACGGCTCCGGTTTTCCTGTTGAGAATATTCAATCCCTGTCCCCAGTTTCCAACCCAAATCAATCCGTTCTCATCCTTGTAGATTGCGGCAATAACATTACCAAGCAAATTCACAGATGATGAAGTATTATCGCGACGGTATAGCTTGAATTTTGCCGGTTTCAGGTCGGTTTTGCTAATGCCCTGAAGGGTTCCCGCCCAAAGGTTTTGTGAACGGTCAATAGTTAGCGCGTTAATTATATTATGTCCCAAACCGTTTTCCGCGCTGTTAAATCGGTCAACCAGGAATGTCTCTCCGGTTAACCAAACAATCCGGTTCAACCCGCCGCCTTCTGTGCCTACCCACATCGCGCCATTCTTATCCTCGATAATTGCCCTGATGAAACTGCTGCTAAGCGACTGCCGTCCAAATGGCGAGGTAAATATTCCTGAAATTTTTTCGGTTTTTTTATCAATCAGGTTAAGTCCGTCTGATGTCCCAACCCAAATTGTGCCGGCGCTATCCTGGCACAGCGCGGTAATTCGGTTATTGGAAATCGTTCCCGGTTTTTGAGAATCATGAAAGTAATAGGTAAAGGAAGCAGTTTTGGGGTCGAAACATGCCAAACCAACGTTTGACCCCATCCAGATAGCGCCATCATTATCCTCTATTAACGGAATCCGGTTATCGTTAATGGCGCCGTCGTAAGGAAACCGTGTAGGAAAATGGGTTATTTTATCAGATGAAGGGTCGAATACCGTTAAAACAGGCGGTGTATTAACATAGATTTTTCCGCTTCCCGAAACAATGGCGTCATAAGAATAGCGGGAAATTACGCCAGTGTAACCAGCTATGTATGAAATGCGTTTGAAGCGGTTTTCCTTTCTGAGATATTTATTCAAACCGCCTTTGGTTCCAACCCAGATGCTGCCATCCTTGTCCTCGGCAAGGGAATATATCCAGTTATTTGAAATAGTGGTTGAGTCTATTGGATTGTACAAATATTCGGTGAAATCGTATCCATTGAACCGGTTTAAACCATTCTGTGTTCCGATCCACATAAATCCCCGCGAATCCTGTATAACACAGTTCACCACACTCTGTGAAAGACCCTGCTCAATCGAATAATTTCTGAACTGGTATTGCTGCGGATAAGCGACTATTCCGCAGAAAAATAAGAAAAGCAGGGTGATGCGCCTTTTCATAAGTAGAGTTCGGTTAAACATCGGAATTTGAGTTTTTAAATTTGGAACCAGAAATTTGAGATCAGACGGTCATAATTTAATATCCCAAAAAAGGCTGACATTCGAAAATGCCAGCCTTTTACGATTCATTAAGTAATTAGCCTTTTTCTGTTAATAGAACAATAGCCGGTTGTCGGTGATTTTTGCAATTTTTTCCAGAGCGGAATACATATTATTTGAAACCCGCGAATTAAAATTCTGAATTTGCTGCATTCTTTCCGATTTGAAATCGTCCTTTGCGGGAGGTTCAACAATATCATTAATTACCACGAAATAGGCGCCATAGTTTCCGGTTAACGGACCGAGAAACTCGCCTTTTTTAGCGTCGAAAAGTTGTCCGACAATTTCCATTTCACGTCCGATATTTGATCTTCCGTAACCGCCAAAAGTAATCATTGAGGTATCTACTTTAGCTCCCAGCTTTGCTGCAACTGCTGTAATATCTTTTGTTCCTTCACCGGCTTTTTTCATTTTTTCGGAAATAATCTCGATTTTTTTCAAGGCTTTTACCGAAGGTTCAATTCGCGCTTTTACAGCTTCAAGCGGTTGTTGACCCTTTTCGGAAATGGCTTTCAGGATAGCGACTGCATATTTGCCGCTCAAATCAAACACCGGACTAATCTCGTTGACCTTAGTATTTTCCGCATACCCCCAACGAACCATCTCCCGTGCAGAGGGAAGTCCCATAATGTAGCCATCCATTTGCCTGATATTGGGAGCGGAACGTTTTTGTAAACCTTTTGCAGCGGCTGCTTTATCGAATGCTTCAGGGGTTTTATTCTGTCCGGCAAAAGTACTTGCAAGTAAATAAGTATCCTGGAAAGTTTGGTTGCTTGGAACAATTGAACGAGTAAGTACGGCTGCTTTAACTTTTTTCACCGGAGCAGATTTATCGGCAAGCATAAACAAAGAGTAACCTATGCGGGTATCAACAACCTTCATCTCATTTGGTTTAAGTTGCAAACCTGCATTGAAAAACGGGTCAAAATTGGGATTTCCATCGGGGAACCACTTCAAATCGCCGGCGTCATCTTTCGCGCTTGGATAATCGGAATATTTTTTTGCCACTTCGGCAAATGCCTGCGGATTTTTCTTCAGAACGTTCAACAGACTGTCTATTTTTATCTTAGCCTGTTCTTTTGTACGGTTGATTTTTTCGTTTCCTGTTCCGGCATAAGCAACAAGAATCTGCGATCCTTTCATGGAATCGGGACGCTCCTGAATGTCGAGAATATTAGCCATATACCAGGCATTGTTAAATTCAAAGGGAGGAATTACTGTTCCGGGTTTTGAATAAAATAAAAGGGTATCAAGCTGTGCCGGATAAACTCCTTTTTTTACGAATGACGTATCGTTTTTAACATCGGTATTTGCATTGGCAAAATTGAGCACATTGGAAGTGGTCTGAAAATCTGCATAGAGTTTACCTACATCTTCTGCGATTTTTTTACGGTCAATATCCGAAGGTTTAACTTCGAAGAGTACATAATCAAGATCGCGGGATGCTTCATCCTGATAAAAGTAAATTTTGTTTTTATCGTAAAATTTCTGATAGTCTGCCTCTGTAAGCTTCACAGCAGTGTCGGGAATTGATGTAGTTTCAGGAGCGACTGTGAGCGCCTTGATAGTGCGGGACTGGTTTATATAATCTTTCTTTAAAAAGGCTTTCGGAACATAGAATCCTTTTGTGAGCAGGTTGTTAAATTTTGTTTCCTGACGATCTTCTTTTATAGCTTTTTCAAACTGTAACCATTGGTTTCTGGCTTTGGGTTCCATTTTTTCCAGATTTTTCAGATAGTTGAGAACAACCGCAGGGTTATACTGTCCGGTTGCAGGATCTTTGAAATACTGGAGAATATAACGATGCGGTTGTTTTCCCTGAACCTGATCAAAAAGCTCTTCGGCAGTTACTGTTAACCCTAATTCGTCGTACTCTTCACCCATCAGAATCTCCTTAACTGTCGAAGTCCAGGTTGATTGTCGAATCTGATATGTTTCCTGCTCTGCCATTTTATCCTTGCCGCTATTTTCTTTCTGGCTTTCAAGGTTTTTTTCCACCTTGGCATTGAATTCCATGTACGGAATGCTCTCTCCGTTTATAACGCCAATGTCGTTGGAACCTCTTTTTGTCTTTTTGCCAAAATCTCCTATTACAAAAGCCGCTATTGCTACACCAATAATAATGACAGCAAGTCCCGAGTGTTTTCTGATTTTTCCAATAATTGCCATGCTACAAAATATTATATTTTAAAAACAGGGTGCAAAAGTATAGATAATTCACGAAACTACAAAGATTTGGTGAAATAGATTGGATACCTCCTCCCTGTTAATTTCTGAAAAGCGTATCCATGTCTAACCGGTTCGGTTATCTTTTCCATTTTAAAAAACCGCAAAGTGAAAATACTAAATCGTATAAATCCACTCCTTTATAAAACTCAGGACGGTCTCTTTTTCAACTTCATTGTGCAGCTCGTGGAAAAGCCCCTTCCATGGTTTAAAAGTATGTTTACAGGTAAGATTTTTTGAAAACTCCTCAGTGGCGGCAAAAGACGTCAGGGAATCACCGTCGCCGTGCATGAGCAGGAGCGGAGAGGCAACCTTGTGCGCATGTTTCAGCGCATACTCGCCGGCAAGCGAAATTTCAAGGTAACTCCGTACGGAAATCATGCTATGAACAAGCGGGTCGGCAATATATTTTCTGCAAACTTCTTCATCGTGACTCAGAAGCGAAGGAATAACTCCATCAGGCTGGGTCATGGAGGGAAATACCTTGTTTACTATTGTTGCAAGGATAATCTTATACCGCAGCGGCGCAAATGCAAGTCGCAACCAGGGACTTGTAACTACGGCGGCAGCCACCTCCGGTTGGTTCCTGATGAGATAGTTCAGGACAAAATTCCCTCCCATGCTGTGACCATATAGAAAGAGAGGTAAACCGGGATGCCGTTTGCGGGCTTCTTCGATGAAAAGAGTGATGTCATCCATTACCCTGGCAATGGAAGGGAAATGACCTCTTTTTCCAAAGGACATTCCATGCCCGCGAAGATCGGCAACTATCATAGTATAGCCGGATTCGGCAAAAAAAGCGCCCACATAGCTATACCGTCCGGCATGCTCGCTCAAACCATGTATGAGAACGATTACGCCTCTTGGTTCGCCGTCTGGCGACCATTCGCGGGCAGAAAACGACTGCCCTTCGCGATATGATATTTTAAATTCTGTTTCCTTCACGGGGTAAAGTAAATGAAAATAATAAAACGGCGGCGACAAATCACCATTGACAAATATCAACCACTTCTTTGACATATTTTAAAACTGGTTTTATATCTATCACATATTCTGATGAATACATGCTTTATATGTCTCCGGTATAATATATTCGCTTAGGTTATTACATTATAATTTTTACCTTTGCCCCCTTCTATTTGTTAAATGATTCACTATGAGCGCTGAAAGCCTGATTTTATTCTTCATCGTGGGGGCATTCCTCGTGGGGTTCGCCCTTGTTTTCGCCCATTATGTGGCGCCCAATTCCACAAACCCGCAAAAAGCCGAAGCCTACGAATGTGGGATTCCTACCGAAGGACTTACCTGGCTACAGTTCAATGTGGGATATTATCTGTTTGCCATCGTTTTTTTGATTTTTGATGTTGAAAGCGTATTTATATTTCCCTGGGCAGTAGTGATGAAGGAATTGGGCATGATTGCTTTTGTTGAGATTGTTATTTTCTTTTTCGTTCTTGGTCTGGGTCTTTTATATGCATGGAAGAAAGGAGCCTTGAAATGGGAATAAAAAACATGAAGGAGGCGGATTTCCGCGATAACGAAACCCTCGACCTTTTTAAACAGTCGGGCGGCAATATTTTACTTACCACTATTGACGCTGTGATTGACTGGGGACGTTCAAATTCTATCTGGCCGCTTACATTTGCAACCAGTTGCTGTGGTATCGAGATGATGGCGGCAGGCGCTTCGCGGCACGACTTTGCACGCTTCGGCATCGAAGTTTACCGCGCTTCTCCCCGCCAGGCTGACGTGATTGTGGTAGCCGGAACCATAGTTAATAAGATGGCGCCGGTTCTGAAACGTCTTTACGACCAAATGTCTGACCCAAAATATGTGATAGCCATGGGCGCCTGCGCCGTTTCCGGCGGTCCTTTCTATTATAACAGTTACCATGTAGTGCGCGGCGTTGACCATGTAATTCCTGTTGACGTTTACGTTCCCGGCTGCCCGCCTCGCCCCGAAGCTCTGCTTTACGGCGTAATGCAGCTTCAGCGGAAGATCAAACTGGAATCAATGGCAAACCCCAGAAAAACCGAAAATTTAAAATAGATATTTTCCCAAGATGGATCAAACAGCGCTGAAAGAGCGTATTATGGGACTGGTTCCCGACGCAGAATTCCTGGAAAACAAGCAGTTCCTTACCTTCGTAATCCCAGCGGAAAAAATGCACGATCTGGCGTTCAAACTCAAATTTGAGACTGACCTTGCCTTCGATTTTCTTTTCTGCCTTTCCGGGGTTGACATGGTCAAATTCCTTGAAGTGGTCTATCACCTCGAATCAACCGCCAATAAACACCAACTGGAGCTGAAAGTGCGCACTGCCGATCGCGAAAACGGCGCTGTTGATACTGTTTGCGATGTGTGGCGCACCGCTGAGTTTCATGAACGGGAAATATACGACCTGCTGGGAATCCGTTTCAACCACCATCCCGATCTGAGGAGACTCTTCCTTGAAGAGGATTGGAAAGGACACCCGTTGCGCAAAGATTATGTTGATGAAGTTAACATTGTAGAACTGTAAGGTATGAAAGAAGTCATAAACCTTCCTGTTAAAAATATCGAGGAGGAGGAATACCATATTAATATGGGTCCTCAGCACCCTTCAACCCATGGCGTTCTCCGGCTGGTTGTTTCACTCCAGGGCGAGATCGTTAAAAGCCTGAAACCTCATTGCGGGTATATCCATCGCGGCATCGAGAAAATGTGCGAAAAGGATACATACCCGCAAATCATTCATCTCACCGACAGGATGGACTACCTTTCAGCCCACATCAACAACCACGCGGTTTGTTTGCTCGTTGAGAAAGCGCTTGAAGTTGATGTTCCGGAAAGGGTAAAATATATCAGAACCATTGTTGATGAGTTGAACCGCATTGCCTCGCACCAGTTGTGGTGGTGCAGTTTCGGAATGGATATGGGCGGACTGACCTGCTTCTTCTATGGCTTGCGCGACCGCGAAAAAATTCTCGACATTTTCGAGGAATCTTTTGGGTCAAGGTTGCTTCACAGTTATTACACTCCAGGTGGGCTGATGATGGACATTCACCCCAACTTTCAGAAAGGAGTAAAGGATTTCATCAAATATTTCCGCAAGAAGATCAAGGATTATGACGACCTGCTTACAGGCAACATCATCATGCAACTGCGTACCAAAGGCGTCGGAATTATTTCAAAAGAGGATGCCATAAGCTATGGCGTTACAGGTCCTTCGGGACGCGCATCCGGGTTTGCCTGCGATGTTCGCAAACATCATCCCTACGGCGTTTATGATAAAGCGGACTTCAAGGAAATACTGGGAACCGCCGGCGATACTTTTGAACGCTACATGATGAGGATGTATGAAATGCGCGAATCAATGAAGATCCTTGAACAACTCATTGACAATATTCCTGCCGGCGACTATGCAGCCAAAATGAAAGCTGTAATCAAACTTCCTGCGGGCGAGTATTTCCAACGGGTTGAAGCAGCCCGCGGCGAACTGGGCGTTTATGTGGTGAGCGATGGTAATAAAACTCCATACCGCATGAAATTCCGGTCGCCGAACTTCTCAAACCTCAGCGCCCTTGACCATATCAGCCGCGGTGTGAAAATCGCTGACCTGGTCGCCATTGGCGGTTCATTAGACTATGTTATTCCCGATATTGACAGATAATAAAACTTATCTATGAATTTTAGCATCTACGACTTTACGTCATTCAACCAATGGATTGATCAATTTCTGCGCAGTGTCATGTCGCCCTTCTGGGCAATTGCCGTGGAAATGGTCATCATCGGGTTGGCAATCCTGCTGTTTTACGCGCTGGTCGGGTTGTTCCTGGTCTATGCAGAGCGCAAGGTTTGTGCATTTATGCAAAACCGTGTCGGACCTAATCGTGTAGGCCCTTATGGATTTTTTCAAACCATCGCCGACTTTATCAAGTTGATGTTGAAAGAGCTGATAACAATTAAAAATGCCGACCAGTTGTTATTTAACCTGGCGCCATTCATTATCATCATAGCCTCTTTCATGGCAATTGCCGCTATTCCGTTTGCAAAAGGACTGCATGCAATAGACTTCGACATAGGGATTCTGTACGTTATTGCCGTATCATCGCTTGGCGTGGTGGGCATCCTGCTTGCAGGATGGTCAAGCAATAGTAAATATTCACTTATCGGCGCAATGCGTTCAGGGGCGCAGATTATCAGCTATGAGCTCTCTGTGGGCTTATCGCTTCTCACTATCATTATCCTTGCCGGAACAATGCAGTTTTCGGCAATCGTGGAAGGACAGGCAAACGGCTGGTTCATTTTCAAAGGTCATATTCCTGCATTCATAGCCTTCGTGGTTTTTCTGATTTCCAGCACTGCAGAAACAAACCGCGGTCCTTTTGACCTTGCCGAAGCCGAATCGGAACTTACCGCCGGTTTCCATACAGAATATTCCGGGATTAAATTTGCATTCTTCTTCCTCGCCGAATACATGAATATGTTTATTGTGGCGTCAATCGCTGCAACGGTATTCCTTGGCGGTTGGATGGCTTTCCATGTAAGCGGATGGAATGGATTCAACCATATCATGGATTTCATCCCGCCTTTCGTGTGGTACATAGGAAAAACCTTCTTTGTTATCTGGATTATGATGTGGTTCAAATGGACATTTCCGCGACTCAGAATTGACCAGCTTCTGACACTCGAATGGAAATACCTGTTGCCCATCAACCTGGTCAACATTCTTATCATGGCATTTGTTGTATTAATGGGTTGGCATTTTTAGAAAACTATGAACAGCATTTTCACATACTTTACCGAGATCTTCCATGCAGTGAAATCACTCCTCACGGGGATGAAAGTAACCGGAAGATACTTCTTCAGCCCGTGGGAGATCGTAACCCAGCAATACCCGGAAAACCGTAAGACCTTAAAAATGTATGACCGGTTCAAGGGCGAAGTGGTGATGCCCCACAACGGGAATAACGAGCACCGCTGTACCGGTTGCGGGATATGCGAAACAGCTTGTCCCAACGGCTCCATCGAGGTTATTCAGAACAAGATCGAAATGCCCGATGGCAAAAAGAAACGCATCATTGACAAGCATATCTATCATCTTTCGATGTGTACTTTCTGCGGATTATGTATAAAGTCATGTCCCTCCGACGCGTTAGCCTGGGGCCAGGAGTTTGAACATGCCGTTTTTGATCGTGCCAAACTGACCAAGATTTTAAATAAACCCGGTTCATCCATCCTTAAAGATATTGCAGAATGACAGCCAATCAATTGATGTTCGCGGTATTCGCGGCGATCATTATCATTTTCTCTATCCTCACCGTCACCAGCCGGCGGATACTGCGGGCGGCAACCTTCCTGCTGTTTGTGCTGGTGGCCACAGGGGGTATGTATTTCCTTCTGCGGTTTAATTTCCTTGCGGCAATCCAGTTAACCCTGTATGCCGGCGGTATCGTGGTTCTTATTATATTCTCAATTTTGCTTACCAGCCATATTGCCGAGAAACTCGAAGCGCCATCATGGAAAAAAATTATCCCTGCTCTTCTCGCTTCCGGATTCGGCGCAGTGATTACGATCGCCACCATTCTCCAATACAATTTCCCGGCTGAGGTTGTTGCAACCAGTGAGCGTACCGACATAAGGGTAATAGCAAAAAGCCTTATCAGCACCGAAAAATTCGGATATGCCCTGCCCTTTGAAGTGATCAGCATCCTGCTGCTTGCTGCAATGGTAGGGGCGATCATCCTTGCAAAGAAACGTAAAGATTAATTCATATAATACCAACGAATTATGTTTGAAGGCGTTCCATTACACTGGTTTCTTATCACCGGCACAATTATGTTCTTTGTCGGGATTTATGGATTCCTGGTCAGAAAAAACCTGATCACAATTCTCATGTCAATCGAGCTGATACTAAACTCGGTGAACATCAACTTTGTGGCATTTAACAAGATTTTATATTCCGATCGCCTCGAAGGAATGTTTTTCACCATTTTTATAATCGCTGTCGCAGCGGCTGAAGCATCGGTGGCTATTGCCATTATTCTCAACATCTATCGCCGCCTCGTAAATATTGATGTTGAAAAGATGAATGAAATGAAATATTAATAACCCCAGGCTTCAGCCTGGGGAATAACCCTAAAAACACATGATAAACTTCAGTTACACTGCCTGGATCCTGCTGATTCCCCTGTTCATGTTCGTGGTGGTCGGCCTGTTCGGGAACCGTTTCAAACCCATCGTGTCGGGAATCGCCGGTACGGCCGGACTCTTTGTCATCTGGGTTCTCTCGCTCATTACTGCCTACAAGTACTTTTTTGTTCTTGGGAGGGCTGCCGATGGCGCGTTTGAGAAATTCCTGGCTTTTAATATGCGCTGGCTGAACCTTACCGATAAGCTCCATATAGATATTGGCGTACTTCTCGATCCTATCTCGGTTATGATGCTGATCGTTATTACTACTGTTTCCTTTATGGTGCATGTTTACTCCATCGGTTATATGCACGGGGAGAAGGGCTTTATGCGGTTTTTTGCCACTTTGTCACTTTTTAGTTTCTCAATGCTCGGTCTCGTAGTGGCCACCAACATTTTCCAAATGTATATTTTCTGGGAACTCGTTGGTGTTTCATCATATCTGCTGATCGGGTTCTATTACACGAAAGATACGGCAGTTGCAGCCTCAAAGAAA
>JAPLDO010000006.1 GCA_026391715.1 Bacteroidota bacterium | reverse complement strand
GTCGTCGCCTGAGTGACCTCCTTTCAAACCGGTGAGACTGGCTTTAAAGGCAATATGATTTTCCGGCGCCGCTTCGGTTTCCATGGGCATTGTTGCAACAGTGTCCTTGCCTCCGGCACAACCGATAAATATTTGACCCTCATCCTCTGAATCGAGATTCAGAAGGATTCGTCCCCGTAGTTGATCTGGTTTAAGGGCAAAGGCGCCGGTAAGACCGGTTTCTTCATCCATAGTAAACAGAGCTTCGAGTGGCCCGTGCTGAATATCATCAGATTCAAGAATTGCCAATGCGGCTGCAATCCCAATTCCATCATCAGCGCCAAGAGTAGTTCCTTTCGCTTTGATCCAGTTGTCATCTATCCATGGAGTAACAGGGTCGCGGTCGAAATCATGGATTGTATCCGAATTTTTCTCGCAAACCATATCAAGATGACTTTGCAAAATAACTCCTGGTCTATTCTCATAACCTGGAGAAGCAGGTTTTCTGACCAATACATTGCCAGCGTTATCGAGGATGCATTCCAGTTTATGTTTGTGGGCAAATTCGCGAATATATGCCGCAATTTTTTCTTCTTTCTTCGAAGGGCGTGGAATTTTACAAATCTCAAGGAAAAAGCGCCAAAGGCGCTCGGGTTGTAGTTTCTGAATGTCGTGAATCATAGTTGAGTGATTTTTAAAATTAATTCTGATCCCAAAAGTATCAATTTTCGGATTTACGAAGGATATTTTTCTATTTTTACCGTAAAAATAAAAATCTATAGTTTTGCGCTTTCGTTTTCCACAATTTAAATTCATTCGCGGACTCGCTTTCCGCTACAGCCTCTTTTTTCTGGTGGCAATTATGATTATTCTTTTTTTCCCTTTGGTCATCGGATATGGATTCTCCAGCATTTTACTTTTGGAAAAGGCAAAAAATGAGGCAACTATTTTGACAAAGCAAACGGTTGCTCAATTTGAAAATGTACTGCAACCGACCGAACTGGTTCCACAAACGCTGGTTCAGGCAATGGAAAATCCCAACATCAGCTACGCAGAAGTACTGCGAATTGCAAGGGATTTTATAATTCATGATCCTTATGTATTTGGTACTTGCCTGGCTTTCGAGCCTTATCTTTTCAATCGCGATCAATATTGGTATGCTCCTTATGCCTTTGAAAAAAACGGAAAACTTCAAATAAGGGTTTTGGGAAGCGGTGAATATGATTATTTCAAAATGGATTGGTACCGTCTTCCAAAATTATTGAATAAACCAGTTTGGACGGAGCCATACTATGATGAAGGAGGCGGAGATACTTTAATGTGTACATACTCGACCCCGATTTATAGAAAGATTAACGGACAACGGACGTTCACCGGTGTTCTTACGATGGATGTTTCACTTTCCGGCTTTGCCCACATTGTCAATAGCATCAATATATTTAAAACCGGTTATGGTTTTTTAGTTTCAAGACAGGGGAAAATCATCACTTCGCCAAAAACGGTGATGAACAATTTGAATATCATTGATCTTGCAATCGCGGGAAGGGGCATAAAAACCCAAATAGCGATCAGACAGATGCTGAAAGGCAAATCCGAAATCAAAGACATGGATGGTATTGAGTCCAAAAAAAATCCCAGTTTTCTGAGTTTTGCGCCAGTTTCAAATACCGGCTGGTCGTTCGGGATTGTATTTCCTAAAGAAGAATTATTTGATGACCTGTACACTTTTTTAAAATTTATGTCGTGGATGTTTGGTATCAGCATACTTGTATTGCTTGTAACCACCATTTTTATTACAAGAAGGATGACCCGGCCAATTGTGCGACTTGTGGAAACTACTCATAAGATAGGGCAGGGGGACTTCAATGCGAAATTGCCAATCAGGAAATCCAGGGATGAGGTGGCTCAACTTACAAGAGCATTTGGCGTTATGCAGGATGAATTACGCAGTTACATCCATAATCTTGAAGAGACAACCACGGCTAAGGAAAAGATCGAAAGTGAATTGCAGGTAGCGCACAACATTCAGATGGGAATGCTTCCGCGAGGCTTTAAAACCCCGGAAAACTGGGATCTTTTTGCCACCCTTGATCCTGCCAAAGCCGTTGGAGGCGATTTGTATGATTTCTTCTACCTCGATGATGACCATCTCTGCATTGCCATTGGCGATGTTGCGGGAAAAGGAGTGCCTGCTTCACTTTTTATGATGGTAACGAGAACTTTACTCCGGGCAAAGGCAACTGCCAAATTGCCGCTAAACCAACTAATGTCAAGTCTCAATGATGAGTTGTGCAAGGAAAACCCCAATGAGATGTTTGTTACATTTTTTGCCGGAATTGTTGATCTTACATCGGGAGTGATGGAGTTTTGCAATGCCGGACATAACTATCCGTATATCTTACACGAGAATGGTAAGTTGGATCAATTGAAAATACGAAATGGTTTGCCACTGGGCATCTTTGCAAATTCAACCTATACAACAACAACCTATTCCTTCAACCCGTGCGAGATTCTTGTGATGACCACTGATGGGATTACGGACGCATTGAACATGGCTAACAATTTCTTCGGAGAAGCTCACCTCGCATCCTTCCTGACGTCACTGGCAAAAAAAGATACAAAGTCGCTCACAGAATTACTGATCGCAGAGGTGAAACGGTTTTCCACCGGGACGGAACAAGCCGACGATATCACCATTCTCGCTTTGCAATACAAGGATTTATTAAGGAAAACCAATCAACCTATGCAAACTTATCACCTTACGTTGTTAAATCAGGTTACCGAACTTGAAAGTTTAGAAGCAAAGATTGAGGAACTTGCAGAGTTATGGCAAATCCCTGCTAAGGTTGTCATGGAGATAAACCTCGTACTTGAGGAACTTTTTACCAATATGGTTTTTTACGGATATAATGACCATGAGCCTCATTTAATTAAAATTGAATTTCATTTTATAGATGAACATCAAATTCAACTGCGCCTTGAAGATGATGGAAAACCTTTCAATCTTCTTGAAAAAAATACCGGAAATGTGATAGACCAACCCTTATCGGAAAGACAGATTGGGGGACTTGGAATTCATTTTGTCAAAGAAATGATGAACAAAATCGAATACCAAAGATTGGGCAACAACAATATTATACTACTAACGAAAATATTTTAACCAAATAAAAACGAATGAATATGGAACTGTTTGAAGAAAAAACTGACAAATGTGTAGTTGTTGGAATTTCAGGTCGGCTTGATACAACCAATTACAGTGTTCTTGAGAAGCGGTTGATGGATTTAATTGATAACAGGCACGACAGGATCATGGTTGAATGTTCAAGGATGGATTACGTGAGCAGCAGCGGTTTAAGGATTCTGCTGATGGCTTTAAAAAAAATATCGCTGGCAAAGGGGAAGTTTGTTTTGTGCGGGCTTCAGGAAAATATCAGGGAGATTTTTGAAATATCGGGTTTTACCAGTATTTTTGAAATTTATCACGACAAGGAGGAGGCTTACAAAGTTTTCTAATGGCTCAATATATCCATTACAGCGATCCGAACTCAGCGGATATGGTGAAAGTTCTCGAAGGCATTCCCAGATGCCCGGGTATTTGCTTTTTTATGGACATCAACCGATCAACTGATATGAAATATCAGGGAGGTTTGAAGGATTGGGGCAGAAAAATCAACAATACGTTCAATTATCTTTTGTACTCTAATCATTTTGAAAAAAATATCGTCAAAGGTATCGGAGATGAAATCATGCTTTTCATTCCTGAAGAGGTTCTGCGTGAAAAAACCTCGAACAATACCTGTTTCGCGATACTTGAAGACATCTATTCCGCCCTCTACCTGATTAAAAATCATCCCGACCCCGATCTCCTGCTGAATTGTAAGGTAGCCATCCATTACTGCACGGAGGTTCATAATATCTCTTTTTTTGAAAATACAAACGACTATTATGGAAGCGATATTGACCTTACCGCCCGGCTGATGACAAAAAGCGTGGAAAACCGTATTGTAATGAGTGAAAAATTCTATGTCAAAGCTCTTGCAGATCTTGTGGATATGGGGCTTCCTTCTAATTCAGGATGTTTATCGCTTGTTACGGAGCGTTTTATGGAAAATTTCAAAGGTGTTCCGGTGAGTACGGAGTATAGGGTGATTGATGTGAGGTGAGGTGAGGTTAAAATTTGGAATTTGGGATTTAGGATTTCAGTTGAACTTATAAATAATTAAGCAGTTGGACTAATGGACAGCAAGAGTGGTTTTCAACTAAAGTTTTTTAATACGTCATTTTGATATGTGGGTATATTTATTATTGATTTTTACAGCGGTTGCGAGTGGAGCTCTGATTTTTCTGATTAAATCGGATGATCAGCGATTTCTGAAATTTTTACTGGCTTTCAGCGGCGCTTTTCTGATCGGAATAACATTTTTAAGTCTTGTTCCAGAGGTATTCAGCAGTGCAACAGCTTATACCGGGCTTTTTGTGCTTGCCGGTTTTCTGCTTCAGCTCGTTCTTGAACTAATAACCGAAGGGGCCGAACATGGGCATAAACACCAGCATACCGACAATGAAAAGGTATCGCCGTTTCTTTTGCTTATAGGTCTGTGTATTCATGCCTTTCTTGAGGGAATGCCGATTTCGGGGAATTTCAATCCAAAGCTACAGGATTCGCTGGTGATTGGTATTATTATCCACAATATTCCTATCTCGCTTACTCTTGTCGGACTATTTCTCCATTATGGTTGTTCGCGAAAAAAGGCGTTGGTTTACCTGCTTGTTTTTGCACTGATGTCGCCCTTGGGTTCAGGATTAAGTTATCTTCTTAACTCCTCTCTTTCTGCATCAATGGAAGCCTATTTCAACAATATTCTCGCGGTTGTAATCGGCATTTTTTTACATGTGTCAACCTCAATTCTTTTCGAAACAGAGGAGAATCACAGATACAACCTACAGAAATTTCTTACCGTATGCGCAGGGCTGATGGTTGCTTTTCTGGTATCGCATCACTAAATCATTTTTTTCTTTGCTAACGATAATATTTTGTTTATTTTTGCACCCCTTTAAGTCCTTTGAAAAGCCCAGGTGGTGAAATTGGTAGACACGCTACTTTGAGGGGGTAGTGTCCTTAGGATGTGCAAGTTCGAGTCTTGTCCTGGGCACCATTAAAACGCTGGAAAAGCCCGTAAACATTGAGTTTGCGGGCTTTTGCTTTTTTCGAGGTGACGGTAGGGGTGACGGTAAAATGAGAATAATTTCCAAATTCTATTGTAAAAAAGAAATAACAATTGATGGATTCTAACACCAAACTGGTTATAAAAAAGGTGGGTGTTTGTTAACACCCACCCAAACGAGATACATAGGTTGTATATCTGAAACGCATCAACGCCTAACCAATTATTTCCCCAATAGGAACACTGAATCTGGATTCCTTGTCCTCCTTTGGTTCAATTTCAATAATTATTTTACTTGGGGTATTTTCCGATTTTGAATTTATTATTACATTACCATTTATTCTATTAGAAGCAAATTTGGTTCTAACAAACTCCACAATTCTATATGGCTTTGCTGAAAATATAGCTTTAAAAGTATCTTTCAATTCAGGATAAAGAGTTGATTCTTTAAACCCATCCTTTAGTGCTTCGCCAATGGTTGACTGAAGAACAAAATATGCAACTCCAGCAACTGCACCTATAATTTCAATGGAACCAGTATTGGCAGCATATAATCTAATTCTTCTGTTCCTGTATTTTTTTATCCTGTGTTCACAAGCATCAGTGAGTACTTGCGATAATTTTAAATATTTACTTGCCTCTTGTATGTCAACGATATCCGATTCATATAAACATTGTTCCAGTAGATCAAAAGCAGTCGTTAAATCTTTAGGGTCAATAGAAAAATGGTTTTTCGTTCCCTTTACACGAAGAACAATTATTATATCATTTGCAGTAAGTGAGTTCATTGATGCAGTGAGTTACAACCTGATTGAAATATTTTAATTCTTCCGGAAGTATGTTTGTGCAAAGATATAGTGTTTTACAAGACAAATACGTTCTTTTCATTCTATACTTCGATTGTCAATTCATTACATAGAGAATGAAAATTTGATAATTAAACCCTGGAGCCGGAGCCCCAGGGCCAGCAACCAACCTACCCCCAAATTTCGTACCTGGGGGGCTGATTTAACTCGATGAAATGGTGCAACTCGGTAGCATTGGCAAAGGTGTAGATTGCCGTAATTTTACCCTTGGGTGAAAGCAGATTGATTTTTAACACCTGCTGAGGATGCAAGGGGAACGCCGATGGAGCCTCATTTAATTGACTTAGAAGTGATGCTGATTGCTGATTTGATTGATACATAATAACCTCCGCTTTTAAATGATTAGTAAATTGGTTGAAGTAATAAATGAAAATATTACCCCCCATCCAGCGGAATAAATTTTGTGGCGCAAGGCTGCCGGTCATTTTTTTACCACAAATAAAAAATTGCCAACCTTACCTTTCTGATCGGGTAGAGGGCTGAGGCAATTTTTTTATAAACAAGATAAAAAAATGACGGCACCCGAAGGGCTTGGCCTTGTGACGCAAAATTTATGAAGCTACCTTTGGGTAAGATTTGCATTTATTACCAACCGCAAAGCTGAGTATATGCTTGTAAACGGAACTGGTATCAGAAGGCTACTTCAACCATCTCAACAAATGCAACCCATCTGATGGTGGTTGCATTGACCCCGGTGGCAGTGATCAACAGGCCTCCATTTGAGGTGTCAGCGGCAACGGTACAGTCCCAGAGCGGGTCTGTTTCGGCAATCACGGTTTTGCTGACCGATCCCAGGATGGCTGCGGTGGAGGCATCTACGCCCATGGCAATTAGCCCATTAAATTCATAGGATGCGCCGCTGGCCAAATCGGCGGTGGATGCCACTACAAGCACCCGGAAAGTATTCATTTTATTATAAGCGATCCTAATGGGATCGAAACTTATATCCACACTCAATGGGATGGGGTCGGTGGAGTCTGTAATGGCTTTTGCAACAATGTTTGTGTATTGTGCATTGCCAACATTGCCATTCATAAACATGCCACCGCCTTTGATGTGCTGCATGTGATTGTATGCCTTTGAGTAGGTACCCTCCTGATGACAGTAAAGCCAGCCTTCTTCGTTGATGTTCCCTTTCCCTTCGAGGTGCCCGTAAAATCCACCGGTCATCACATTGCCTTCACCTTCTACGTGGTTCATGTCCCCTTCGCAACTGTTTGTAAACCCTGTTACTGAATTATTGGAACCAATGACCTGGTGGTTGCTACCGCACACCAGATTGTCCCCACCACCACTGATTGTGTTGTTGCCGCCCATTACGCTATTTCTGCAAGCGTATTCATCGGAAAGTGTATTGTTGTCACCTGCCATGAAATTGCACTCTCCGGCAGCGGTATTGGCTTTCCCACAGATAAAATTATTGTTGCCTGCCATCACATTGAGCTGGCCGGTGGCGCCAAACCCTGCCATCACCGATCCGGTGGCCGGATTGCCCTGGATGGTGCCCACGATCTTTTTTAACTGAACGGCTGTCACTTCGTTGACCGTTCCGGTGGCCAGACCGCCATCGGAGTTCTGTGCGTGGTCGAGGGTGTTGGCGTGTTTCTTGGCGATGGCATCATTATAATCGGCCTGGGTGCCAAAGATTGCTTTGAGGGCTGCGCCAGTGTCGGCCATGAAATTGAGAATGCCGGAGCTGTCGATCCAGGTTCGGATGATCCCGGTGCGCGGCCTGGCCGGGGTGGCTGATTGTTTGGAGAAATCCTTGTAGTTGGAAGTCCCACGGTTTTGCTGGCCGAGAAGGAAGTATTTTGAATTTCCCATGATTAGGCTGGATTAGCTGAAGATCAGGTAAAGTTTTTC
>JAPLDO010000033.1 GCA_026391715.1 Bacteroidota bacterium | reverse complement strand
GATGAAGTAATTCAAAAAACGGTTAAAATTGTAATCGTAATCAATTTTTTGAATTTCGATCACAAACCGGTGGTCAACGGTTTCGGCATAAATATCCAATTTGAAGTCAATATTTGCAATAGGCGGTACAAATTGTTTTTCTGTTTCTATTTTATTGACCACAATATCAACATCAAAAAGGTCTTTTACAAACTGTTGAAATACAAATTTATCGGTAAAAGCCTTTTTAAAAATGGTTTCATTGTCTAAGGGCGCAAGCATAATATTTTGTTTTTAACACCAATACAAAGTTACGATATTTCACCCTGTTCTCCAATATTCTTTCAATAATCCTGTAATCCTGACGGGATTTTGAGGCATGCCCAATCTTTTCAATCCTCTCAATCTTTTCAATCTTTTCAGCCAAAGTGAGCCGCATTTAGTGACACGATATTTTCATGAGGTTAACTTTGCGATAAATTTGAGTAGTAGTGCGGTGGGTGTGATGACCGTTTTTTTTTCAAATCTGAAAAGTGGGATTTCACTTTGACGACAAAAAAAGGAGCCTTCGTTTCAAGGCTCCTTATGGATGGATGGGTTGGCTATAAGGTGAATTCACCTTTGCATTTTTTTTTCTACGTGCAATTTTTCAAAAATATTTTGAAAGGAGAAAAAATGCAAGAATCACGAATTATCATTTAGTGAAATAATACAGCGCCTTTTTCATTTTTGGTAATCCGACTTTCAGCAGCATTTCATTTGCTTTTTCTAATTTCTCAGGGAAAAGCGCTTTGTCATTAAAAAAAACCAGTGATTTGTCTAAACAATTTGGACTAAAGTCCAGTAACTATCTGGTTATCAATTGCCACTACCTTAAGGTAGTGGCAATTCAAGTTGCTGATATACCGGGCTTTAGCCAAATTTTTATTTTTATAACCACTTTTCGGAGTGGACTCAAATTTAATTGTCAAATGTACTACTTTTTACAATTCTAAAATGTTTTCAAGATGTTTGCTTTTTTGTTACAATCATTGATTTTGTTGAAGATAAAATGAGCAGAAAAAGTCCCGGTTTCCCGGGACTAAAAAATCACATGGCGACTTCATCAGTAAAGGAATAAAAACATCATGGGCAACAATAATGTGATCAAGAACAGATATTTCCAGTAAAGCGCCGGAATCTTTGAGCTTCCTGGTGATTTTCATATCTGCCTCATTTGGGGTAGGCATCCCCGAAGGATGGTTGTGACCCTTATGGTCTTGTTCTTGTTCTTATCCTTGTCATCCTCGCCCTTGAAAACCATTTGAATGGGTGAGCATGGCGTCCCTTGGAGGTTCTTCTGACTGGAAGAGCAGCGCTCAACAACAATGCCGATGTTCTTGTTCATCCAGCTGGCGCGGAATTCACGGATTGCGTCATCGGCTGCAATTGCAATCGCGCTGCTTGTGACGTTTTCACCTTTCATCTCGATGAATTTTCCATCAAACAATTTGTGCGGTTTTCGCGCAGTAAAAACCGAGGCTTAAATGAAACATCTTCATATCGTTGCGAGAGAATTAAAATCGTGCGTACGAAAGCGCGAAAATATTCTATACTTTTATAAAGTATCTTTTTCAAAAAGTAAAAATATAAATAATATATATATGTATATGAAGGTCAGGCTTTTACTTGAATTTATTTTTAATCTGAATTGCTATTTATATGACCATCCCCGAATACCTCGAAAACCTTAACCGCCATTTCAAATCCGGAATAAGCACTGAACATACTTATCGAAGCGATTTACAAGTCCTGCTGGAGAGCATGGCGCAGGGCGTTCAGGTAACCAACGAACCTTCGCGCGTAGCTTGCGGGGCGCCTGATTACATACTTACCAGGAAGTGTATTCCGGTTGGGTATATCGAGGCAAAAGATATTGGCGTTGACCTTAAAGGCAAAAACCTCCAGGAACAATTCAACCGTTACCGGGCATCGCTGGATAACCTGATCTTTACAGATTACCTGGATTTTCATCTCTACGTTGAAGGTGAGTTTAAAACAACGCTGAAAATTGCCGAAATACAAAATGGCAAGTTGAAATCCTTGCCGGAAAACTTTACAGCATTTGAAAACCTGATAAAAGATTTTTGCGCCTACCTTGGGCAAACGATCAAAAGCCCGAAAAAACTGGCGGAAATGATGGCTGCAAAAGCAAAACTTCTTGCCACTGTGATTGAAAAAGCGCTTACTGATGCAGGCTTTCAAGGGGAAAATGGCATGGTTAATGAAGCCAACAATACGCTTCGCGATCAACTTGCCGCTTTCAAGCAAATCCTCATCCATGATATTGCCCCGAAAGAATTTGCAGACATCTACGCGCAAACAATTGCTTATGGCATGTTTGCCGCCCGGTTGCACGATACCACCCTTGATACTTTTACCCGTCAGGAAGCGGCAGAACTCATTCCCAAAACCAACCCATTTCTAAGAAAGCTGTTTCAATATATTGCCGGTTACGATCTCGACAGCCGGATTGTCTGGATCGTGGATGGGCTGGCTGATCTTTTTCGCGCCACCGATGTTGCCTCCCTGCTCAAAAACTTTGGCAGCGCAACGCAAACCCAGGATCCGATCATCCATTTTTACGAAACCTTCCTTGCCGAATATGATCCAAAACTTCGCAAAGCCAGAGGGGTTTGGTACACCCCGCAACCGGTGGTTAATTTTATTGTCCGCGCCATTGACGATATATTGAAAACCGAATTTAACCTTCCGGATGGGCTTGCCAACAATTCCATGACCACAATCAAGGTGAATTTGGCTGGCGTTAAGAACCCGGTTGAAAAGCAGGTGCATCGGGTGCAATTCCTTGACCCCGCCACCGGGACTGCAACCTTTCTGGCTGAACTAATCAAACAGATATACAGTAAATTCAAAGGGCAGGAAGGCATCTGGAGCGATTATGTGGAAAGGCACCTCATTCCCCGGTTGAACGGGTTTGAAATCCTGATGGCTTCGTATGCCATGGCACACCTGAAACTTGATTTGCTGCTGAAAGAGACCGGTTATGTGCCAAAAAGCGAACAACGCCTCAGGATATACCTTACCAACAGCCTCGAAGAGTACCATGCCGATACCGGAACCTTGTTTGCAAACTGGCTGAGCGCCGAAGCAAACGAGGCAAACCACGTAAAGAGGGATACGCCTGTGATGGTGGTGGTGGGAAATCCTCCATATAGTGGTGAAAGTGCAAACAAAGGTGATTGGATAATGAACCTTATGGAGGATTACAAGAAAGAACCAGGTGGGAAAGAAAAACTTAAGGAACGTAACCCAAAATGGATTAATGATGATTACGTTAAATTCATTCGTTACGGACAGCATTTTATTGAAAAGAATGGTAGTGGTATTTTAGCATTTATCAATCCACACGGGTTTCTTGATAATCCTACTTTCAGAGGTATGCGGTGGAATTTGCTAAAGACTTATGACAAGATATACACTCTTGATTTACATGGAAATAGCAAAAAGAAAGAGACAGCAATAGATGGAAGTCTTGACCAAAATGTATTTGACATTATGCAAGGAGTTTCCATTAATATCTTTATAAAAACAGGTAAGAAGAAAGCAAATGAATTGGGAAAAGTATTCCATTTTGATTTATTCGGAAAGAGAGAATACAAATATGATTTTTTAATTGGGAATTCATTGAGTTCAATCGAATTTACAGAATTTCCGAATGTTGCTCCAAATTACTTCTTTGTAAATAAAGATTTTTACGCTCAAAAAGGGTATGATAAGGGATTTTCAATTTCTGAACTATTCCCTTTAAATAATGTAGGGATTGTTACTGCAAGGGACAATTTCACTATCCATTCTTCGAAAGAAGAAGTTAAATCAACAATCGTCACTTTTCTAAGTTTAGAAGATGAAACAGCCCGTAGTAAATTCAACTTAGGTAAAGATGTAAGAGATTGGCAAGTAAATTTCGCAAAAAAAGATTTACAGAATAATTATCCTGATAAAGGTGTTTTTACAAAACTATCTTATCGCCCATTTGACGATAGATGGACATTCTATACAGGCAAATCGAAAGGGTTTCATTGTTATCCAAGGACAGAAGTGATGCAACATTTTGCCAAAGGACAAAATGTTGGTTTAGCCCTTTGCAAACAATTTAAGACAGGAGACAATTATGTTCACGTATTTATTTCTAACAAAATAATTGAAAGTTCTTATGTCTCAAATAGGACAAGTGAGATTACTTCTACCTGCCCCCTCTACCTCTATCCCGCAACCACCTCCCAGCAAACCATAGAACAAACAACCGAACGCAGACCCAACCTAAATGCCGAAATAGTAAAGCAGATAGCGGATAAGTTAGGTTTAATCTTCACTAACGAAAAAGAACAAAACCCGGATACATTTGCACCGATTGATATTTTGGATTATATCTATGCCATTCTACACTCGCCAACATACAGGGATAAATACAAAGAGTTCCTGAAAATTGACTTCCCGCGTGTGCCCTACCCGAAAGATGCAGCAACCTTTTGGCAACTGGTGGCGCTTGGAGGTGAGTTGCGGCAGATCCATTTGTTGGAAAGCGAGGCTGTGAATAAATACATCACACAATACCCCGTTGATGGCAGCAATGTGGTTGAGAAAGTGGGCTACGAAAATGGCAATGTATATATCAACGATGCCCAATACTTCGCCAATGTGCCACAGGTTGCATGGGGGTTTTACATAGGAGGTTACCAGCCCGCCCAGAAATGGCTAAAAGACCGGAAAGGTCGCAAACTGGAATTTGATGATGTTCTGCATTATCAGAAAATCATTGTTGCGCTTTCGGAAACAGACAGGTTGATGAAAGAGATTGATAAAATTGAAATTGAGTAAATTATGGGAAGGAAAACTACAGACTGGTTATTTTGTTATCACAATGGCGATAGCTATCGCTTAGGGCGAGGCGACATAGGCTATTTAGCTGAAATCAATTGTTCATTATCAATTTTGATGCTTTCTAACACATCATAAAAATCTTGTCCAACCATTCTGAAATCATTTGCAATAGCCACTTCATCTGCCTCAAAATCTGTTTCTGACGCATTAAAATCATAATAATTGCCAGCCAAATTCATTACAGTTCCAGCGCCAGAAAAAAAAGAAGGTGTTGAAAATAAAAAACCAGTGGTATATCTATGTAGCTTTTTCATTTTTCATTGTATTTGCCGTACATATAACGAAATTTTGACAAGTGCATTGCAAAGTTAGTAACTTTTGACACAAAAATCGCTTTCACATCGATAAACATAAAAATGTGTTCGATAAAAGCATTATGCAAATTTCTCATTTCCAATCGTAAAATACTCCACGCCACCCCGTTTATCGTCCTGCGATGGTTTCCCGATTTTATCAAAAACATGAGGGTTAAACTTCGCCTTGTGATATTCACACGAGGCGATCATTTTTCTTTTAAACCGGAAATCTTCCCCGATGAACTGGCGCAAACGGCGCAGGTCAAGGCGCTCAGGTTGTAATAATCGCTAAAGGCAACCAGCGCCTGCCGGTCTTTGAAAGATGAACTGCTGCCATCCATTGCAATAACGGTCTTTTCGCATGATTTATCCCGGTATTTGTGAAGCAAATATCCGATTGCGGTCATCTTTGAGACCATGTGCAGGTTTGTTTCCATGTCCTGGTATTTGGTGGCAAAGGAATTTGAGTTCTGAACGCTCCAGTATTCAAGCTGCTTGAGGTCTGATTCCGGTAAGCATCCCTGATGTTTTCCGGGAATAAAAGGTGGGAACCTGAACCTGCAGGAGATAAATATTTCATCGGGCGGCTATTCTTGTCGTGGTGCAGGTCAGGGTTTTGCCATCGCATCCTGAACAGGCGCTCCTGTTTATTGCCCTTTGGTTTAGTGAACATCACCGGTTTGCCATCCAGGTCATAATATCAATGGTAAGAATGTCAATGCAATCTACACACAAGTAAGGCGTACGCTGATCGCGCAGCTTCTTCTGACAGTCATACAGAAGATGACAATGACCAAAAAAGCTTTTTCAGTGGCGGCGCCTCTGGTTTTGAAAATGGGAAAACATATAAATATATAGCGGAAAACATTGAAACCTGGGCAAATCGTACCCATAGTTTTTTTGGCAAATCCTGTTTTTGTAAAGCTGACGGTAAAGAGTTGCGCTGAAAGTATAGCCATATTTAGTATTAATGGATATGGAACAGGCAAAACAATCCCTTGCAACCTTGAGAAAGTATCAGCCGGGGATCATTCCAGCCCCAAATAACCTATTTTTGCCATTTTGCCATTTCACCATTTCACCATTTTCCAATTTAGTCTAAACCTATGAAAAAAACAGTACTTATCACCGGCGCAACTGCCGGATTCGGCAAGGCAATCGCACGAAAATTTGCAGAGAACGGACACAACCTGATCATTACCGGTCGCCGAAAGGTTTTGTTAGACGATGTTGCCAAAAATCTGATAACGACCTTTAATGTGGAGGTACTTCCCCTGTGCTTTGACGTCCGTAAATTAACAGAAGTTGAAGCCGCCATCAATTCATTATCCGGCAGATGGCGGAATGTTGACGTGCTGGTGAATAATGCCGGCCTTGCCGCCGGGTTACATCCGATCCATGAAGGAGTGATTGATGACTGGGAAAGAATGATTGACACCAATGTCAAGGGGTTGCTCTACATGACAAGAATGGTTGCCCCGATAATGGTTGCAAGGAAACAAGGGCATATAATCAACATGGGTTCGGTTGCCGGCAAGGAGGCTTACCCATTGGGCAATGTTTACTGCGGGTCAAAGTATGCCGTTGATGGCATTACAAAAAGTACAAGGATCGATCTTCTGTCGCACAATATAAAAGTAACACAGATTGCCCCGGGCGCTGCCGACACTGAATTTTCCCTCGTAAGGTTCAAAGGCGATAAAGATCGTGCCGACAACGTTTACAAAGGATTCACGCCGCTTTCAGCCGAAGATGTGGCGGATGTTGTTTTTTATGTCACAACGCTTCCCGCCCATGTAAATATCAACGATTTGGTTTTGATGCCAACGGCGCAGGCAAGTGCGGTGAATTTTTACAAGGTTTGAGGTGGGGAAATGGGAAAGTGGGATGAAGCCTGGTAATTCATTTTTCTTCATCCCATCTCCACCAGTTTCTTTACAGTTGCCCAATTCCTGGTGGTGGCAGTAACCTTCAGTTTTGATTCGAAAAATTTATTGGATAGTTTGGTGTTGCCATAGCTGACGGGACAGTAGAGAAACACGTCATTTTCGATGATGATAAAACGATCAGGAGAAAAGTCAAGGGAAATTATTTTATCAACATTGGATTTCAGCGGAAGTCCTGCCAGAAATGTTACGTGAAGTTTCTCATGGTCAATTTCCGGCATCTGAAGGAAAGGATTTCGAGAAATGGTCCGTACCATCTCTCTGATAGTACGGACGATCACCGGAACCTCAAATCCGTATTGACTTATGATTTGTTGTTCGATGACGTCAGCAAAACCGCTGGTCGTAAGGCTGGCTCCGGAACAGAAAACTACATTTCCGCTTTGGATGTATGTTGTAACATTGGAAAAGCCCAGATTTTCATAAATTGCTTTAAGGTCAGCCATCAATATTTTCCGTTGGCCACTGACATTGATTCCCCTCAAAATTGAAATATATGTTGTCATTTCTCAGCAATTACCAGCATTTCAAAATCTTCGGTTGTCAGCTTATCATTCCGGTTAAAAGCGCCCAGCTTTGCCCCGAAGATCTCAATTTTACTGAAACCTGCCGTTTTCAACAACCAGGTAATTTCTGAAGGAGCATAATATCTTTCATTGCATTCCAGTTGTTTCCTGTTGCCATAATCATCCACAACTTCGGTGATATTATGATCCCGGAAAGTCATCAGATCGAAAGAGTTCTGGTCATACACGGCATTTCCGGTCCCAGAAGCCTGGGCAAGGAACTCTTTAACCGAATGGAACAGCGGAAAAAGACCATTCAGGGTGGTGAAGATCAGTTTACCTCCCGGCTTTAAAGACCTGCCGGCGTTTACCAGTATCTCATGGTTCATCTCATCTGTTTCCATCAATGGAAAAGCCGCTTCACAAATCATGATTGCTACATCAAACTCTTCACTGAAGGGCAAATTCCGGGCGTCCTGCTTTTGAAATTGAATGTTCAGTTTTTGCATTGCCGCCTTTTCTTTGGCTTTTTCAAGTTGGGAATCGGAAAGATCTATCCCGGTAACATTATATCCCCGTTTCGTCAGATCAATGGAATGACGGCCTGTACCGCAACCGATGTCGAGGATTTTCAATGTCCGGTTAAACTCAATCTCCTGTTCAAGGAAATCACATTCGCCAACAGTTCCCTGGGTGAAAACCTCCATGTCGTACTGAACCCCGTAATTTTCAAATAACTCTTCGTACCAATGTTTCATAAAAGAATTTCTTTATTTCTGTTTCATAATATTTCACAATTTCTTTATTTCAAACTTTCGCCATTTCGCTACCTTGCATCATCGCTACTTTCAGATGTAAAGATATTTAAATAAAGGTAGCGACAAATACAGCTCCTGCCAAAATAGCATTTATCTGTTTTTTTCCTTATCATTGCAGTATATTTCTGATTTGCATGCCAGTTTAACGATAAACCAATTATGGAAGTAACCCGCATTTTTGACCTGCTACCTTACCACGAAAATACTTTTAAACCAAAAGACGATGTTGTGGCGTCAAAAGAGAACGGCGTTTGGTCGAAATACAGCATCAAACAATATCGGGAAATTGTTGATAGTATCAGTTTCGGGTTTCTTAAACTTGGCGTGAAACCGGGGGATAAGATCGCGCAGATCAGCTCTAACCGGGCAGAATGGAACTTCCTCGACATGGCAATATTACAAGTTGGCGCCATCCACGTTCCTATCTATCCTACCATCAGTGAGTCGGATTATAAATATATCCTGAACCACGCCGAAGTTCAATATGTATTTGTGCTTGGCATTGAACTCCTGCGGAAAATACAGCATATTCTTCCCGAAATTCCTACTATTAAGGATGTTTTTACATACCGCGACTGGAAAGAGGTAAAACATTTGAATGAACTGATTGAGATGGGCCGTCAAAACCCGGATCGGGAATTGCTGGAAGCCCGCAAAAAGTGTGTTGCTTCAGAAGATATGGCAACGATCATCTACACTTCAGGTACAACGGGAAATCCCAAAGGGGTTATGCTTACCCATGCCAACATCATTTCCAATTTCAAGGCTGCCTCGTATATTCCATGGTTTGGCGAAGAAGCCAAAGCTGTGAGCTACCTTCCGTTGTGTCATGTTTACGAGCGGATGCTGAATTACCTTTATCATTATCTTGGTTTTTCAATTTATTATGCCGAAAACCTGGGAACCATCACCGAAAACATTAAAGACGTGAAACCGGAAATTCTTTCGACAGTTCCGCGGTTACTTGAAAAAATCTATGACAAATTATTTGCGACAGGGCATAAGCTTAAAGGAGCAAAAAAATACATCTTTTTCTGGGCTCTTCATCTGGCTTTACGGTACGAGTTGAAAGGAGCCAATGGCTGGTTCTATGAGTTAAAGCGGAAGATTTACGATAAGTTGGTTTATACCAGATGGCGCGAAGCGCTGGGAGGGAAACATCTTTTATTCGTATCAGGTGGCGCCGCGCTCCAGCCCAGGCTGGCGCGCATGTTTACCTGTGCCGGTTTTCATGTGCTTGAAGGATATGGTTTAACCGAAACATCGCCGGTAATCGCTGTAAACGACTTTTCTGAGAATGGTATGAAATTCGGAACCGTTGGACCGGTTTTACGCGGAACACAGGTAAAGATTGCCGAAGATGGCGAAATTTGCTGTAAAGGTCCCGGCGTGATGAAAGGTTATTATAAAGAACCTGCCCTTACTGAGGTGGCTTTAGATAAAGATGGCTGGTTTCATACCGGCGATTTGGGGCATATCGAACCCGAAGGTCAACTAAAGATCACCGGGAGAAAAAAGGAGTTATTCAAAACATCGTTTGGCAAATACATCAGCCCCCAACCTATTGAGGATACATTCAAAGAATCATTGTTTATAGATCAGATCGTAGTGGTAGGTGAAAACCAGAAATTTGCCGGCGCCCTGATTGTGCCTGATTTTACATTTCTCAAATCGTATTGCACGGTAAAAGAGATTCCCTATACTACAAATGCTGAAATTCTTCAATTGACAAGAATCAGGAAACGGTTTCAAACGGAGATCACCAAATACAATAAATGTCTCGGCGATACGGAAAAAGTTAAAAGCTGGGATTTGCTTGATACCGAATGGACTTTTGATACCGGAGAGATCACCCCAACCATGAAATTAAAACGTAATGCGATTGCAAAGAAGTACGAAGATAAAATTTCAAAATTATTTATCTAAATGAAGGAAATCACCAGGATATTTGATCTGCTGGAACTCATTAAGAATGAGTACCATGCCATTCCCAACCTGTTTAATATAAAACGGGATGGAAAATGGGTGAATTATTCGGCAACCGATTATTTGAATTACAGTAATTGGCTGGGTCTTGGATTGTTATCACTCGGAGTTGGCAAGGGTACGCGGGTTGCTACAATCATGAATAACTGCCCGGAATGGAATTGTTTCGATATGGGAATTCTGCAAACCGGAGCCGTTCAGGTTCCGGTATATCCCACCATCAGTGAAGAAAATTACCGGTACATTTTCAATGACGCTGAAATAGAATATCTGATTGTTGGCGATCAGGATATTTTTAGTCGCATGGTTAATTTAATTCCTCATTTCCCGGGAATTAAAGCCATATTTTCAATCGAGCCGGTTCCGGGAATCAGGTCATGGACTGAAATTATCGAGGCAGGAAAGAATTATCCCAACCCTGAGAAACTCGAAGAGATTAAAAAGGATATTTTACCGGGCGATATAGCTACGATTATCTATACTTCGGGAACCACGGGAAGACCGAAAGGCGTGATGTCGTCGCACAATAATTTTGTTACAAATTACAAAGCTTTGGGGGAAATTCCTCCCTTGAAAATTCACGATCGCGCTGTCAGTTTTCTGCCGCTATGCCATGTTTATGAACGAACTGCCGGCTACGTTTACCAGTCATTCGGGGTTTCGGTTTATTATGTTCAGAATATTGACGAACTCGGCGATTACATCAGAGAGGTGAAGCCTCACGGATTTGCCTCAGTGCCCAGAGTTTTCGAGAAGATTTACAACCGTATTGTGGCGAAAGGAAGAAATTTACCTTTGCCCATGAAAGTTCTGTTTTTCTGGGCGCTGCGTCAGGGACACAAGTTTGAACTGGACCATGCGCGGGGATGGGTGTATGACGTCAAATTATTTATTGCCAATGTTCTTGTCTTCAGCAAATGGCGTAAAGCTCTGGGTGGCGAACTGAAGTTTATTGTTTCGGGAAGCGCCTCTTTACATCCGCGGCTTGCGCGAATTTTCTGGGCGGCAAAAATTCCGATTCTTGAAGCTTACGGACTTACGGAAACCTCTCCCGGAATAACCTGTTACCGTTTTGAGCCAGGTTTTGTTAAATTCGGCACTGTTGGAACGCTCCTCACCGGGAATCAGATGAAAATTGCCGCAGATGGTGAAATTCTCGCAAAAGGACCAAATATCATGCTCGGATATCTGAACCGACCAGAGAAAACCGCCGAGGTGATTGACGCCGATGGCTGGTTTCATACCGGCGATATCGGAATGATTGAGGATGGTAAATTCCTGAAAATTACCGACCGCAAAAAGGAGATATTCAAAACCTCCGGTGGGAAATATATTGCCCCGCAACCTATTGAACAGCGGTTTAAGGAATCTCCGTTTATCGAGCATATAATGGTAGTTGGCGACAACCGCAATTATGCTGCGGCAATCATCATTCCCAATTTTGAATACCTGAAGAATTGGTGTGCGGTTAAAGGCATTGAATTTGTTTCACGAAAATGGGCTGTGAAAAACCCGACCATCATCCGCAGAATAAGAAAGGAAGCTGAGCGGTTTAATCAGGATCTTGATCAAACTGAAAAGATCAAAAAAATCAGGCTTCTCGATGCGGAATGGACGCCCGAATCGGGCGAAATTTCACCTACGCTGAAACTCCGCCGCAAGTTTATCACCGAAAAATATAAAAAAATTATTGAGGAGACTTACCGTTCCGCTGAATTTAATTACAGGGTTGAATAATCAGCGAGCGATTAAATTTTCACTATTTTCAGAGTCTTCTGTCCCTTCTCCGTTCGTAAATTTATAAAATAAACTCCTTTACCGAGGAGGTTGCCGCACTGGTCGGCGCCATTCCAAACAATGCTTTGAATTTCGGAAGTAGTTTTGCCCGAAAACAATTCGTTCACCAAACGCAGCAAAGCATCGTAAACAGTAACTGTCACTTTTTCTCCAGCGGAAGAGTGCAACGAAATTCTCACAGCCTCCGAAAAAGGATTCGGGGCAGCCATAATAGTTGCTTTTCCAGGTTCTGCAATGCCAATCTGAACCATGTTTGAATCGGCGGCAATTATTAAATGCGCGGAATACCCGGGTGTGTTTACATTCAGAGTATCATAAACCAATATGTTACGGGGGCTGTCTACAACCACAAACCTCACCGTTGTAGTAATGCTGCCGTTTGCCAATACTGTAACCGGATATACCGGATAAAACGGGGCAGTGTACCAGGGTAAGCAGGTCGTGCAAGCTGATCCGAATTGATCGATATGCAGCACATCAATGGAATAATTGTGAGTATTGACAATCTGAAATGGTTTTCCTTCAATGAAATCATTGCCCGTAACAAACCATAAAGTATCAGGCGTCAGCGTAAACGAATCGTCAATGGGGATGAAATCGCCACTACCTGTTTTGCCGACTGAATAATTGGAATTCAGTTGTGCCATAGAGCATTGAAGGATAAAAATACCGGCGACGAGTAATATAAAATTTTTCATAGGTTGTTGGTTTGAGTTGAAGTTCAAAAGTTGAGTCCACTCCGAAAAGTAGTTTAAGGTGAATCTACCCACCCCCAGCCCCTCCCTACCCGTAGGGAGGGGAGTACCTCTGCTTAGGCAAGACACTGTATATCTTGCT